>CAITYI010000054.1 GCA_903896585.1 uncultured bacterium | reverse complement strand
AGCCCGGGGAGCACTACCCGCAATCGCAGGCAAAATTCCCAGTGCATCTTCGGCCTTTGTTCGGAAAAATTCGCTGTCAGCACCTGGGTGTGCACTAAGTCGGACCAGCACATTTGCCGTGGCCAACCACCCAGACGGTTCCGCATTGTCGGAAAAGTCTCGCGGTCGGCGAACAAGCTGTTCGGAATCATCGGCTGTGTCAAAGAATCCACCACTACCATCTGAAAAGTGACCAACCGCTGAGCGGGTGAGCATCCGCGCGTGATCGAGCCAGCGATCCTCACCGGTTACTTGATAAAGACAGACCAGCCCTTCGGCAACATTTGCGTAGTCATCCAGCACCCCGGAGTGTCTACCTGCTGTGCCCTGTAGGGAAGTTCGAAACAGTGCATCGGCACGTGTGCCGCTGTCAGGATTTCCAGCATGGGTCGCCAATAGGTAATCCGCCGCTCTCGCGGCGATGTGAATCCACTCGGGTTGATCGAAAATGGCACCCGACTCAGCCAGCGCCGCGATTGCCAAGCCGTTCCAAGCGGCAATTACTTTGTCGTCGCGACCAGGGCGCACCCGGTTATCTTGGAACGAAGCGAGTAATGCTCTTATTTCCAGCCATTGCGCCCAGTCCTTCGGATCTTCGAGCAATTGCAGGGTGGATTGCCCGTGCTCAAATGTTCCCTCAGTTGTCACCGACAAAAGTTGGGTAATGTGCTCCACATCCTCAGGTGGGACAACTTCCGCAATCTCAGCCGGCGTCCAGGCATAAAACTTTCCCTCCACGCCCTCGCTGTCTGCGTCGAGGGCCGAAGCAAAGGCCCCTTGATCGGTCAGGAGTTCTGTCGTGAGAAATTCAATACTTTCCCTGACCACTCTTTTTGCCAAAGGATTGCCCGTCAACCGCCACCAATGGGCGTAAACTCGAATGAGCAACGCGTTGTCGTACAGCATTTTTTCGAAATGGGGTACCACCCACTGGGCGTCCACGCTATAGCGGGCAAATCCGCCACGGAGTTGATCATAAAGTCCACCACGCGCCATGGCATCTAATGTTTTGCTCGCCATGAACAATGCGCTCTCACCGACCTCTGAATCAAGTGACATTCGAAGGAGGAATTCAAGAACCATTGAGGGTGGAAACTTTGGAGCTCCACCGAATCCACCGTAAAGAGGATCAAAACTTCCCTCTAACGAACGAACACTGTCCCGAAGAATCGACTGCAATTCATCAGCAGTCATCTCGGAAATTTCAGCAGGAGAGTCGGGAACACCTCGCCGATTCAGTGCATCAATAATTCTTTGTCCAGCGGCTTGGACTTCGGATCGACGTTGCTTCCATGTTTCAGATATCGACACAAGTAATTGGCCAAAACTCGGCAAACCGTGGTGTGGTTGGGGAGGAAAGTACGTCCCCGTATAAAAAGGTTTACCGTCAGCGTCCATAAACACAGACATTGGCCAACCACCGTGTCCGGTGAGCGCAACAGTTGCTTCCATGTAGACCGAGTCGACATCAGGTCGTTCCTCGCGATCCACCTTGATACTCACGAAATTAGCATTGAGATAGTCAGCAATCTCTTGATTCTCGAAAGACTCATGTGCCATGACATGGCACCAATGACATGCCGAGTACCCAATGCTGAGAAAGATCGGAACATCGCGTTCGCGCGCCTCCGAAAAAGCCTCGGGACTCCATTCCCACCAGTGAACGGGATTCTCAGCATGCTGAAGCAGATACGGGCTCGATGAATTTTCCAGGCGATTAACCACGTCACCATTGTCCTCGCAATGACGTTCATTCGTTAGGCGGACGGCTGACTCACTTTGTTGGGCGGTCATCTTGCGCCATTAAGGTCCGAGAGACGGTAGCCTCCCCCTATGCGTCGGCTTATTGAACTGTCCAGGTTTGTAGTTGCGGTCCCTGCGATTGGGTCGATCCTTGGGTCATTCACCTTGATGGTGATCGGTACCTGGGAAATCATTCGATCAATAGTCAAACTCTTTGACACCTCGGTGCCACTGAAGGAAACAGTGGTCACGATCCTGACAGCGGTCGACACTCTCCTTCTCGCCACCGTACTCCTTGTAATCGGATATGGACTTTATGAATTGTTCGTTGACGCGAATGTGAAATTGCCACCGTGGCTGGAAATCAGATCACTTGATGACCTAAAGGCCAAGTTGATTGGTGTTGTTGTGGCGATTATCGCTGTGGTTTTTCTGGGCGAACTGGTGGACGCCTCAGATCCCAACGATGTCATGCTGATCGGAATAGGTTCGGGAGCGGTTGTGATTGGGCTGGCCGGGTTTACTTTTGCAACGCGCAAGGAAAGCAAACGACCGGGTGCAACCGAATAACCAGCAAATTTATGCTTTATGTGACCACTGCGAGGAGGTAACCAATGTTTGAGCAAGCCAAAAACATGATGGACAACGCAATAAGCCACAACAATGCCCTGTCCCAAATTGAAGGCCAGCGAACTCCTCAGCGACGGTGGCGCAGATTGGGAAATATTGCTCTGCTGGTGGCGGCAATTGCTATCTTTGTTGTGTTCCTCATGAGCCGCTAATTAATCTTTGACGAATCCCTTTCGCAGCGTCTCCATGGCGCCGGTCAGCTCACTCGGAATAACCCACACTTTGTTTGCGTCACCTTGAGCGATTCCGGGAAGGGTTTCCAGGTATCGGTGAGCGAGTGCCGCGGCCGTGGGATTGGCTTCATGGATGGCTGAATACACCTTCTCGAGGGCAACCGCTTCACCCTCTGAACGAATTATTTGGGCTCGAGCTTCCGCATCTGCCCGCACAATCTCTGATTGAGCGAAACCCTCCGCGGTCAAAATGGCGCTTTGCTTTTGACCCTCAGCTAGGAGGATGGCACTTTGCTTGGCCCCTTCCGCAGTCAGGATTGCTGCCCGACGCTCACGCTCCGCTTTAAGTTGCTTTTCCATTGACTCTTGTACCGAGTGTGGCGGGTCAATGGCTTTAAGTTCAACTCGATTGACTCGAATACCCCAACGTCCGGTTGCTTCGTCGAGGACACCTCTCAGTTGACCATTGATGGAATCACGTGATGTCAATGTTGCTTCGAGATCCATGGACCCAATGACATTTCGGAGGGTGGTAACCGTGAGTTGCTCAATACCCAAAATGAAACTACTGATTTCATAAGTTGCAGACTTGGGGTCAGTTACTTGGAAATATACGACCGTGTCAATGGAAACAACCAGGTTATCTTCAGTGATGACGGGTTGAGGTGGAAAAGATGCCACCTGCTCGCGCATGTCAACTCGATCACGAATGCGATCAATAAACGGGATCAAAATGGTGAGACCAGGATTGAGTGTCCGCTGATACCGACCAAGTCGCTCAACGATCGCCGTACTTGCCTGATTCACAATTACAACAGTGCGGGAGAGAAGTAGAAGCAAAACCCCCAGTCCGATAACTATTCCAATCACAAGACCGATGAAATCCATTACTGCTCCTTCTAATTAATTAGTCAATGGGAAAAACGAGAGCTGTTGCACCATCAATGCGGGACACGGAAACGCGAGTATTTTGATCAACCGGTTCACTGGTGACATCGGAATCCAGACGGGCACTCCAGACTTCGCCTTTGAGTCTGATTTGACCCGATTCGGTAGTGATGCCTGTTAACGCCAATGCTTCTGAACCAGGAAGTGCATCCACCCCCGTGCGCATGGGAAGTGGCAATCGATTGAAGTGGCGCACAGCGAAGGGACGGACAACGAGAATGCCGGCCACCGTTACTCCACCCATGGTGAGCGCTTGCACAAGTGGCGGCGCGCCAACGACCCCAACACCTAGGCCCGCAAGAGCCCCGACGGAGACAAGGGCGAAATAAAGGGTTCCGGTCAGCATTTCAACGCCAAGAGCCACCGCAGCGATCACTCCCCACAACCAGAGCACGTGACCACCTCCCACCGCTTACTACCCGAAAATCAATACTCCCAGGAGTTATTGATTCCACTCTAACCCGAAAATATCAATGGGGCATAGGCGCACTTAGTTTTTCGCTGGCGCAGCCATGGGGGGCGGTAACCTAGCTCGGTGGCCTCCCCACTTGAGAAACTCGTGGATCCAAGTTGGGTGCCAACTCTGGCCTCCCAGCAAACTAATCTCGAAGATTTGGATTTATTCCTGAGCCGCGAAGATTCTGCAGGCCGCCCCTGGCTTCCCGCCCCGGAAGATATTTTCCGGGCGTTCGCCCTTCCCATGCACAAAGTCCAGGTTGTGATCCTCGGTCAGGACCCCTACCCCACTCCAGGCCATGCAGTTGGACTCTCCTTTTCCGTTGGACCCGAAGTGGCACCACCTCGCAGTCTGATCAATATTTATCGGGAGCTTGAAGCCGATTTAGGGTGTCCCCCATCCCACTCAGGGGATCTCCGAGCTTGGGCAGATCAAGGAGTTCTGCTGCTCAATCGGGTGCTCACCGTTGGATCCGGTCGGTCGGGTAGCCACCGAGGTCAAGGATGGGAACAATTCACGGAGGCGGTAGTGACCGGCCTTGTTCGCATGACACCGAATCCGCCGGTCTTCATCCTGTGGGGTCGAGATGCTCAGGCTTGCCGTCCCCTATTGGCCGATGCTCCAATTATTGAAAGCGCTCATCCCAGCCCCATGTCAGCCAATCGCGGCTTTTTTGGGTCGCGCCCATTCAGCCGCGCTAACGAAATCTTGAAACAACGGGGTCAGGCACCCATCACGTGGTGCGTTGAGTAGGGGATTCTTCGCGATTTCGGACATAACGGTGCATTACATAATCCGCATAAAAAGAGGCAAACGGAATTGTGCCGGCAAGTAACAATGCCACCGTCTTAAGAATCGGGAACCGAAGAAGAAATGCGAGATTCACAGCCGCAATCAAGTAGGCAAAATACAGCCACCCGTGCGCCAACCACAACAGGCTGTAGAGGCTCGGCTTGCCACCCTCTGTTGAGTAATCCCAGAAAAGATAGCCCAATGCTGCCCACACGGAAGCAACTGCAAGAACCACACCGGTTACCCAAGCCATGATTCGGAATGCGAGGAGCGCTGTGTTGATTCGGTTCACTCTATGACCCTACCTAGTTCACAACTCATGGGCGAATGGTGGCTGAGCACCGGACTTTTGGCAGGTGAGTCCGGCCACCTGTATTCCGAATCGAGCGGCCGCTTCAACTTTCGCTGCGTCACTGCAATCGGCTCTTGTCCAATCCTGTTGTACCCAGTAGGTGAGAAATCCACCACTGAAGGAGTCACCTGCTCCGACGGTATCCACCACCGACACTTCCGGTACATCAAGGAGGATCTCTGATCCTTGAACATAAATGCGTACTGCTTTCGAACCATCGGTGAACAAAATCGAGGTTTTGCGGGAATCATGAAGCCTGCGTGCAGCTACAACTGGATCGGTACCTGGGTAGAGAAACTCGAGATCATCGCCACTGACTTTGACCAAGTCCGCGCGGCTCAATGCATGCTGGAGGGTTTGGTCAAACAGGGTGGAATCAGTCATGACAGCTGGGCGAGCATTCGGATCGACCATCAATATCTGTTGGTTGCCCATGGAATCAATCACACTGCACACCGCGTGAATTAGTGGGGAGAGAACAAGTGCGAGTGTTCCCACATGCAGGGCGCGCGCCTCTAAGTCGAATGCACGCATTGCCTGTTCAACGGTTACCGAACTTGCGGCAGTTCCTTCCATGAGAAATCGATAGGAGGCCGCACCCGAGTTATCCAGTGACGCAAGTGCAACCGTGGACGGCTCGGACATGGGTCGCTCAATGCCAAGCTTCACACCGTCAGAGACCAGCTCCCGAGTGATTCGCCTCCCGAAAGAATCCTGAGAAATCCCGCCAATAAACGAGGCTTGCTCACCCAATCGAGCAATAGTCCGAGCCGTATTCAGTGGTGCACCGCCAACAACGGAAGTCACTTCACCCCGTTGATCAATGATGATGTCGATTAAGGCTTCACCCATGACTTGGATCACGTGCTAAAGGTACTCACTCACTTTCTTGAACGCGCGAGTGTTCCCGGACAGATACCGCAATCCAGCGGAAATACAACGCGATGGCAAATAGGGCGAAGATCCACCACTGAATTGCATAGAAGAAATTTTGAAGCGGAAAGGCAACATCGGAAGTGGCAATGGTGGGCGGGACCGGGATCGGGTTCGAGACACCCTGCGGCATTTGAGTCGCCAAAACAACGAATCCATCGGTAAGTGGACTATTCCAGATATCACTTAATTCATTGGAATCGATCACAACGACACTTGACTGCCCGGAAACTGCACCTTCATAGAAGACTTCATTTGGTTGAAGGACTCCCTCAATCACGATGGATTCAGAGGGCGTTGAGTACTCGGAAGCTGACGGAACCCAACCACGAAGTACCGCAATTCGAATACCCGAATCAACAACAAACTCAGACACCACCCACTCACCCACCTGTGCGTTCGGCTGGCCATCCTCTAATCGATTCGTTACTCTCACCTGATTCTCAGAAACGAATCTCCCGGTCGCGGTCACCGACCTACCAAAGTTTTCGGGTTCGAGTTCCCCTCCCACAACTTCAGAGATTTCAACTGCCTCCTCAGATGCGGCTCGCTCTGCATCGAGAATATCTTGGGTGCGGTCCCACTGCCATTTGCCCAGAAAGAAAAATAGGAGGCAGACACCGATTAAGGCTGCCAGCGCAAGGAGGTGCGTGGGCCTTCGAACCTCAGTGAATACATCACCCTTTCGGGTCATGAGGTTCTTCAGATTTCGCTGGATCAGAACTCACGTCAATTGACTCTTCCTCGAGCTCCGCAATTTCATTGAGCTCTGCATTTACTCGAGATTCATTCTTTCCAGCCGGCAAATTCTTGTCGATCTTTTTCACCTGGCGATTCATGTTGAGCCACAACAAGACCACTGCAATTCCCACCAGGAGGACAAAGAGCCCCGTGATGGGCCCTGCTCCATCGATAATTGACTGTAGATCTGGCTCACTCTCCATGGTGTTCCTCTCGGACTCCTGCAAACAAGTCTGATTCGTTTTTCGTAGTCCCAACGTAGCTGAGAGCTAATTGAAAGTCTTCGGTCGGCCATGCGTGCCTCTGAAGATCGAGTGGAACGGCAAACCATCGACCATCGGGTTCAATCTGAGTCGCATGGGCTTTCAATGCGGCATCGCGGATGTGGAAAAAGTCTGCAGCATGCACTTTAGTCGTGATTCGCTCAGCATCTTCTGGATTGTCTTGCCAGTTCTCCAACCACTCCGTAAAAGGCGACTCGATTCCTTCGGACAGCAATAATTCATGCAAAGCAACAACCCGCTCTTTATGAAATTGCTGGTTGTAGTACACCTTGCTCACTTGGAATGCCGGACCGAACTCTGGAAATAGTTCTGGATTTGCGGCTTGATCAACGGCAGCCATGGTGATGACATGCGTTTGAATGTGATCCGGATGCGGGTACCCACCGTTTTCGTCATAGGTGGTGACTACCTGTGGTTGAAATTCGCGAATCAACTTGACCAGTGGCGGAACACTGACATCAAGGGGAACTAGTGCAAATGCATCGGAAGGCAGCGGCTCGCCTTCCGTGAAGCCTGAATCAATAAATCCCAGCCATTCATGTCTGACACCGAGGATTTTGGCGGCCTCAGCCATTTCTTGGCGACGTACTTCGAGGATTCCCAGTTGATCTACGAGTTCCTGTGCGGAGGCATTGAGGACGTCGCCACGCTCGCCACCGGTGCAGGTCACCACCATGACCTCAACTCCCTCGTGAACATATTTAGCAGTTACTGCCGCACCCTTACTGGATTCGTCATCGGGGTGGGCGTGAACGGCCATCAAGCGCAGAGGCTTGTGATTGTCGGAGTCAGGCATTTCTTAATTCTCTCACCTCACTAGTCTGAAACCATGCCTAGTCCCTTCCGCAAGGATCAACTCTCCCCCGCCATGCAGGAGAGATATGGATTTGGCAAAGGCCACACCACGCGCAACGTGGTCGTCATTGGGGTCATTAGCGTTTTCGCCGCGATCCTGGCTTTCGTGGTTGTGTCGCTGGCTCAAAACAACATTCAATTTCGTCTACTTGCTTGGAATGACCTACCGCCAGACCGCGTGGATATCACATTTGAGGTTCGCAAACCCGAGGATCTCGCAGTGGTATGCGTAATCCGAGCCCAAGACCGCAATCGAATAGATCTCGGTTACCAAGAAGTGGCGATTCCCCCCGGATCTGCCTACCAACAAATCACCTACCGGTTGCGCACCCTCGCCCCGGCATTCACCGCAGAGTTACTCACCTGCGTGGCCCAAGGCGAAGTGACGCGGGTGCCCGGTCCCCAGTTCCCCGCAGGGGTTGCACCCCCCGCTCAGCCTTGGACTAACTAGTCACGTCTAACTAGT
>CAITYI010000053.1 GCA_903896585.1 uncultured bacterium | reverse complement strand
GGAATCAACTCCCGTAACCCCGCGGCGCCCGGATACACATCAGGTGCAAAATTCAGACCCATGCCCACGATGTACCGTCCCGCTACGTTGCGAGTTGTTGTAGGTAGCGCTTCGGTCAGAATCCCGGCGAGTTTGCGTCCTCCGACAATTACATCGTTGGGCCACTTCAACGCGACATCGGACTCGGTGAACTTCCGGGCGGCATTACTCAGGGAGAGCCCGGCGATAAGGGGCAGCCACTGCGGCTGCGGACAGTCGGCCAGATCAACAAGTACGGACACCCACAAGCCGGCACCAGGGTCGCTTTGCCAGTTGCGCCCCTGCCGACCCCGGCCGGCGCTCTGGTGGAATGCCGTGACCACCGTCCACGCAGCAACCGTGCCCTGATCGCACATTCGATGAAGTTCGGCATTCGTGGAATCGACAGACTCCAAGGTGATGATCTGCGCCACATCTGTCACATTCTGTTCATGAGTCGAATCCATGTAGATAAGGTACGCATCACAGTCGCAAGGAGGACAGATGGCCACGAACGATCTCGACCACCACACCACGGCGGGTAAAGCGGAGATCTTGCGCGCTCGCCGGCTCGAGGCGGCCGGAGCTCGTCAGGAAGCAATCGACAAACAACACGCCAAGGGCAAAATGACCGCCATGGAGCGGATCGAGGCGTTCCTGGATCCCGGCTCCTTCCAAGCAATCGATGGCCTGACTCGGCACCGCTCCCACAACTTCGGGCAGGAAAAGAATCGCCCCTACGGCGACGGAGTTGTCACCGGCTACGGAACCGTCGATGGCCGCCCGGTGTGCGTATTCGCTCAGGATTTCACGGTGTTCGGTGGATCACTGGGTGAAGTTTTCGGCGAAAAAATAGTGAAGGTCATGGATCTCGCCATGAAAACCGGCTGCCCCATGATCGGCATCAATGACTCCGGTGGTGCTCGCATTCAAGAAGGTGTGGTCGCACTCGGTCTTTATGGTGAGATTTTTTATCGCAATGTGCGGGCATCCGGTGTCATCCCGCAGATTTCATTAATCATGGGCCCCTGTGCCGGTGGCGCGGTGTACTCACCCGCGATCACCGACTTTATTGTCATGGTGGACAAGACCTCTCACATGTTTATTACCGGCCCCGATGTCATCAAGACGGTGACCGGCGAAGACGTTGGTTTCGAAGAACTCGGTGGTGCTCACACTCACAACGCTAAAAGCGGGGTGGCGCATTACCAAGCGACCGATGAAAACGATGCCCTGGAATTTGTTCAGGCTCTTCTGTCGTATTTCCCGAGCAATAACCTCAGCGAGCCCCCTGTCCTGCCAACGCAGATTTCCATGGAGTTCACCGACGAAGATTACTCACTCGACACGATCATTCCGGATTCCCCGAATCAGCCCTATGACATGCACAATGTGCTCGAGGCAATTCTGGACGACGGCGAATTCCTGGAAACCCAAGCGCTGTATGCACCCAATATTTTGTGTGGCTTTGGTCGAATGGAGGGTCACTCCGTGGGGATTGTGGCCAATCAACCCATGCAGTTCGCCGGCACTTTGAATATTGAAGCCTCCGAGAAAGCCGCGCGGTTTGTGCGCACCTGCGATGCCTTCAATATTCCCGTGATCACTTTTGTCGATGTTCCTGGCTTTTTACCTGGAACCGATCAAGAATGGGATGGAATCATTCGCCGCGGTGCCAAATTGATTTATGCCTACGCCGAGGCAACTGTTCCGCTGCTCACCGTGATCACCCGCAAGGCTTATGGCGGTGCATACGATGTCATGGGTTCAAAGCATCTCGGCGCAGACATCAACCTGGCATGGCCAACAGCAGAGATTGCGGTCATGGGCGCTCAGGGGGCCGTCAATATTTTGTATCGCAAGGAAATTGCGGCATCGGATAACCCCGATGCTGAACGCGCCCAGCGAATCGAGGAGTACACCGAGAAGTTTGCCAATCCCTATGTTGCTGCCGAGCGCGGCTACATGGATCGCGTGATTCTCCCCCACGAAACTCGATTGCAACTGACCCGCGCATTGCGCGCCCTGCGCACCAAGCGAGCAACACTTCCACCCAAGAAGCACGGAAATATTCCGCTGTGACGACCGAGAGCCAGCCCTTATTACGTGTGACTCAGGGTGCAGCTACCGCTGAAGATCTGGCAGCGCTGATTGCATTGTTCGGTGCCCTCGCAACGACAACTCACACCGAGCAAACCGCCAATGACATTCACGCGTGGAATAGCAAGGAACGCATGTTCCGCCACTTCCCGATTCCCGGACCCGGTGCATGGCGAGCATCTGGTTTGGCCCAGTAGAACCATGACCACGGTTGTTTTAGCTTCAGCGTCACCCGCGCGGTTGGCAACATTGCGCAGTGCCGGTATTGATCCCGAAGTTCAGGTGAGTCACGTGGACGAAGAAAAACTCGAACATGACCATCCGCACCTCACACCCCAAGACTTGGCCCAGATGTTGGCCCAAGCCAAATGTGAGGAAGTTGCGCGCACTCGAACCGAGACCGATCAAATAATTATTGGGTGTGATTCAGTATTCGAACTCAATGGCAAGCCATTTGGAAAACCCGAGACACCCGAGGTGGCGCGTGAGCGCTGGGCCCTCATGATGAACAACACGGGCACATTGCACACCGGACACCACCTGATTTATGTGGATCCTCAAGGACAGCGTCAGGCAACTTCGGCGATTGCAAGCACCGATGTCACCATCGGTGAACTCAGCGAGAAAGAAATGGACGCCTATCTGGCAACCGGTGAGCCGCTGCACGTTGCGGGTGGGTTCACCCTTGATTCCCTCGGTGGTGCATTCGTCCAGGAAGTGAAGGGTGATCCATCCAATGTGATCGGAATTTCCCTTCCCACACTTCGGCGATTAGTCAATGAATGTGGTCTGACCTGGACCGATCTTTGGTCACAATCCGCTAAGCAAACCCAGCCACTAGGCTCCTCTGACATAGCGTGAAAGGAACGGCTCAGTGAAAAGAGTGTTAATTGCCAACCGCGGCGAGATTGCCGTGCGAGTCATTCGTGCCTGTAAGGACGAGGGCATTGAATCGGTCGCAATTTACGCTGATCCTGACCGCGATGCCATGCATGTGCGCATGGCGGATCACGCTTACGCACTGGGCGGCAGCACTGCGGCTGAGTCTTATCTTGATATTGCCAAGGTGATCAAAGTCGCTAAAGACTCCGGTGCCGATTCGGTTCACCCCGGCTACGGGTTCCTTTCCGAAAATGCCGACTTCGCTCAGGCGGTCATTGACGCCGGCTTGATTTGGATCGGGCCGCCACCGGCTGCGATTCGCTCACTTGGTGACAAAGTCAGTGCCCGACATATTGCCCAGCGAGCCGGCGCACCGCAGGTGCCCGGGACCGCCGACCCGGTCAAGGACGCATCTGAAGTGGTCGCATTCGCCAAGGAGCACGGTCTACCGGTGGCGATCAAAGCCGCCTTCGGTGGCGGCGGCCGCGGGTTGAAGGTGGCGCGCAATCTAGAAGAAATCCCTGAACTCTATGACTCGGCAGTGCGCGAGGCCATTGCCGCTTTCGGTCGCGGCGAGTGTTTTGTGGAGCGCTACCTGGACAACCCCCGTCACGTGGAAACCCAGGTACTGGCCGACCGCGAGGGCAATGTGGTCGTGGTCTCCACTCGCGACTGCTCCCTGCAGCGCCGACACCAAAAACTTGTTGAGGAAGCACCGGCCCCATTTCTCACCGAAGAACAGTTGACAGCTCTCTATGCTTCATCGAAAGCGATTATTAAAGAGGCTGGCTACTACAACGCCGGAACCTGCGAGTTCCTCATTGGCACGGACGGCACCATTTCTTTCCTCGAGGTCAATACCCGCTTGCAGGTGGAACACCCGGTCAGTGAAGAAGTTGCCGGAATCGACCTGGTGCGCGAACAATTCCGGATTGCCCGCGGCGGCACCATTGACTACTCCGATCCCGAATTGCGTGGGCACTCCATTGAGTTCCGCATTAACGGTGAAGATCCCGGTCGCGGATTCCTTCCCGCCCCCGGCATCCTCGATGTGTGGCAACTGCCCGCAGGTCCGGGTGTGCGCGTGGACACCGGATTCGAAGCCGGCGATGTCATTGGCGGTAACTTCGACTCGCTGTTAGCAAAGTTGATTGTGACCGGCAAGGATCGCCAGCAGGCAATTGAACGCTCCCGCCGCGCCCTGGAGGAATTCAAGGTCGAAGGAATTGCCACCGCCCTGACATTTCACCGGGTTGTGGTGAGTGACCCGGCATTTGCACCCGCTGATCCCGAGACACCTTTCACCGTGCATACCCGATGGATTGAAACCGAATTTGACAATCAAATTCCGGCCTATACCGCGACTGGCGATACTGCCGATGATCCGGCGGCTCGCAATAACGTTGTTGTTGAGGTCAATGGCAAACGCCTTGAAGTTTCCCTTCCCGCCGAATTCAGCATGTCTGGTGGCGGGACCGCTGGAGCTGCTCCCAGTGCAAAGAAGCGTGAGCGGAAAAAAGCTGCGGCTGCCACGGGTGATTCGGTCACCGCACCCATGCAAGGAACAATCGTCAAAGTCGAAGTCACCGAAGGTCAAGTGGTGGCGGCCGGCGACCTGATTGTTGTTCTCGAAGCCATGAAGATGGAACAGCCGCTCACCGCTCATAAAGCGGGAACTGTCTCAGCGTTGAATGCCGAAGTGGGCGCAACCGTCCAGTCAGGTACGACTTTGTGCGAGTTGAAGGACTAACCCCGCAAAATAATGGTGTTCACGTTGTGAAAACGCGCGAATCCTGTGTCATGAGTAACCAGTACTCCTCCCGCGTTTACAACAGTGGCTGCCAGCAGTGCGTCAGGAATGTCGTTCCCCACTAATGAGTAACGATTCACTAAATCCGTGAAAAGACCCCACCGCAAGTAATTTGTCTCGACCCACTGAAAGGTTTCCGACTTTAGTAATTCCGCGAAAAGAACCAGTACTGACTGAGCACTTACCGGGGTTGCCCAGATTCGGGGGTTCGTGAGTATTCGCACCGTGCTGGCCGCAACTTCTGTTACGACCCCAACCCGCTCCCTCATGCGACGCTGCTCTTCCAGCCAATCTCGAGCCAATCCCTCTCGCCGGAAAGCATCTACGAAAATGTTTACGTCTGGGATCAACATTTGGGATTCGGTTCACTGGGTCTTAGCGTTTACCCAGCGCATCGAGTGCATCAAGAACCGCTGAATTGTCTGTGAGATCGACTTCCACTTGCGGCTCACCCATGCTGTCCAGGTATGGCAACTGAGGCACATCCCGACTCGACGGGCCACGACCGGAGTCCCCCCTAGCTCCACCGGGAAAAAGAGACTGACGCAACGCCTCTTCAATGACAGAAGTGACCGTGACCCCACGCAGGGCAGCCACAGCTTTGGTCGTGCGATAAAGGTCATCGTCAAGGGAGAGCGTGGTGCGCATAAAAGCAGATTAGCAGATTTCTGCAAACGGAACAATTTCAATCTGGGGAGCACGGCAGGCCGAGCAGCCAAGCGTGGTAATCGGCGGGAGCCCCACCAGCAAGGGCGGAATCAGCAATCAATTGCAGGTATTCCCTGGTCGGGAGTCCCCCTTCATAGGCATCGAGGACATAGAGCCAGGCCAACTGGGATCCGCTCATGGAATCCACCCGCACCCGGATTTTGCGCCACAGGCCCAAGGAGACACCCTCCCATTCGTCGAGGGATCGTTCATCAGACTCGGTTACTTCGTAGAGCATCACGAATACTTCACCCAGGTGGTCTTCCACCACGGTGGCCAGCGGTCCACTCCAACTGAGATCGGTGGCGGCAAAAGTCAGGCGCCACCCGCGCAGCCAGCCGGATCCGGCCGGCGGCGATGCCGGTGCCCGCAAAGCCATGCGACTGGGATCAAGATTCCCCGCATACGCGGCATAGAGCGCCATTGGGTCAGGTTAGAGCGAAATGACCAGATAGGGAAGGATGCAACATATGGCTGCTCCCGCTAGTCCCATAAATGCTGGTCCCAGAAACGCGGGTTCCCGGCACGCTGGATCCGTGGTGATCCTCGGTTCTGGCCCAGGGGGGTATGAAGCCGCGCTCGTCGCCCGCCAATTGGGCGCAAGCGTGACATTGATCGATCGCGATGGCATTGGTGGCAGTGCCGTTCTCACAGACTGTGTCCCCAGCAAAGCTTTGATCGCGACCTCCAATGCCATGTTGGCCGTCGCGGACTCCGGAGACCTCGGGGTCTTGATCAATGGCCAGCCACCCGTGTCGGCCGAACTCAGCGTGAACCTGGCGACCGTCAATGCCCGTGTCACCGCCCTGGCCAATGCCCAAAGCACCGACATTGCCACTGCACTGCATCGCGAGGGTGTGCACATTCTTCACGGGGCAGGGGCTTTCGTTGACGCCAACACGATCAGTGTCACCGCACCCGATGGCTCAACCCACAGTATTCACGCCGATGTCGCGCTTATTGCCACCGGTGCTCGGCCGCGAATTCTCGACACCGCGATCCCCGATGGCCAGCGAATTCTCACGTGGGATCAGGTGTATTCACTGACCGAGTTGCCGGAGAAATTAATTGTTGTGGGGTCCGGTGTCACCGGCGCCGAGTTCGCATCCGCCTATCAAGGTCTTGGTAGCGAAGTGGTTCTGGTGTCATCGCGCAATCGCGTCCT
>CAITYI010000052.1 GCA_903896585.1 uncultured bacterium | reverse complement strand
CTCGGCAAGGTAGTAGGTGAAGTCAGCTGCGGGTGCTATTTCGGTGGTGACCTCACCGTATCCGCGCTCCAGGAGGACGGTGTTGTATGCACTGGCGGTTTCAGCGGCCAGTCGGTGTTGTTCGGGAGTGGTCCAGAAAATTGCGGAGCGGTATTGCGTACCGACATCGTTCCCTTGGCGGAAACCTTGGGTGGGATCGTGGTTCTCCCAAAAGATCCGCAGGATCTCTCGAGTCGAAATGACCTGAGGGTTGTACGCCACCAAGGTTGTTTCCGTGTGGCCGGTTAAGCCGGTGCAGGTTTCTTCATAGGTTGGGTTTGGGGTGGTTCCACCCATAAAACCCACACTGGTATTCACTACACCCGGGGTTTGCCAGTAAATTTCTTCAACCCCCCAGTAGCACCCGGCTCCCAAATAAATCACTTCTGTTCCAGGGTCCCAAGGCCCTTCAAGCAATGAGCCCAGGACCGCATTCTTCTCGGCAACTGCAAATGGGCGAGTTGGTCGACCAGGCAGGGCTCGATCGCGGGAAACCATGGCGGGCTTGCTAAATCCAAACATGGTCTAACTGTAAAGCCGTTGCACCGAGTCCGCATGTGTGCGTGGTTCGGACATAGGCTGTCCTCATGGACGGATTCAATACCCGAGCAATTCATGCAGGACAGGAACCAGATCCACTGACAGGCGCGGTCGTGCCACCGATCTATCAGGTGTCCACCTATGCCCAAGATGGCGTGGGCGGGTTGCGGAGTGGATATGAATACTCGCGTAGCGGGAACCCCACGCGCACTGCACTCCAAGAGTGCATTGCCTCCCTCGAAGCACCGGGAATTGAGTCTGCTCGAGGTTTGGCATTTGCATCTGGCCTCGCCGCCGAAGACACCATTATTAGGACAGTTCTCAAGCCTGGTGACCACGTGGTGCTTCCCAATGATGCTTATGGCGGCACCTACCGACTGTTCGCCAAGGTGGCACAGCCCTGGGGCATTGAATTTTCGACGGCAGAAATAACCAACCCTGAATCCATTGCCGCCGCCATGACTCCGCGTACCAAGTTGGTGTGGATTGAGACGCCGACAAACCCGCTTCTCAATATCGGTGACATTGCAGCAATTGCTCACGTTGCGCATGCAGGTGGTGCGCTGCTCGTTGTGGACAATACGTTCGCGTCACCGTACCTGCAGCAGCCGCTGTTGCTGGGTGCAGACATTGTGTTGCACAGCACCACCAAGTACATGGGCGGTCACAGTGACGTTGTGGGAGGTTCACTTGTTGCCGTGGATCCTGAATTGTGTGAGCAATTGGCGTACCACCAAAACGCCATGGGTGCGATTGCCGGTCCATTTGATTCATGGTTGGTACTGCGCGGCCTGAAGACACTCGGAGTTCGCATGGATAGGCACAATTCCAATGCAGCCGACATTGTCGCTTTCTTACAGACTCAGGAGTCGGTGAGCCAAATTTTCTGGCCGGGATTGCCCGAGCATCCCAACCATGATGTAGCTCAAAAACAAATGAAGGGGTTTGGTGGCATGGTGTCATTCCGGGTGAAGGCGGGTGAGCAGGCAGCCCTGGATATTTGTGCGAAAACGAACGTATTCACTCTCGGAGAATCACTGGGGGGAGTGGAGTCTTTGATCGAGCATCCCGCGCGCATGACTCATGCTTCGGTGAGTGGGAGTGCCCTGGAAGTGCCTGCTGATCTCATTCGACTCAGCGTTGGAATTGAAGACTCTGCGGATCTGGTTTCGGATCTTGAAAAAGCAATGAATTAGTCACCTGAGATTAGGACCATAAAGGAACAATGGCAAAACTTGTTTCCCTGCCCACGGGGCTTGAAGTTGCATTGGCGCCCAAAGAGGAAATCTTTGGGTTGAAGAAATCTTTCACTATTCCATGGTTACAGATCGTCAATATCGCTGAGGTCACGGACCTGTGGGTGCATATTCGTGGAATTCGGGCACCCGGAACCGGCTTTCCCCGCGTCATCATGTTGGGAACCACCAGATACCAAGGCAAGAAGGACTTTAATGCTGTTTACGGACACAAACCAGGGTTCGTAATTTCGTTGACGGGTGG
>CAITYI010000051.1 GCA_903896585.1 uncultured bacterium | reverse complement strand
AATTTTGCGGCAGCACTTAACGGGGTCGAGCAGATTCGAAGTACTGCTCCACCTGGATTTGTGGATTCGCTGGCGAATTCCATGCGAAATGGATTACAAGAGTCACTGGAAGGAATTGATCCGAATTCAGGATCACTGGTGTCCGGGTTAGCCATTGGCGATGAATCCGCCCTGCCGGCTGAACTTGAGGCCAATATGCGCACGAGCGGACTTGCTCACCTCACGGCCGTGTCCGGAGGGAATGTTGCGATTGTTCTGGCGCTGGTTATTGGGTTGTGTGTTGCTCTGCGGATTCAACTCCGTGGCCGAGTGGTGATTTCACTTATGGCTTTGGCGTTTTATGTGGTGTTGGTTCAACCACAACCGAGTGTGATGCGGGCAGCAACAATGGGCGCAATTGTTGTTCTCGCCCTACTGGTGGGTGGTCGCCGGGCAGGTCCATCCATTCTTTCCACGGCCATCATTATTTTGATTCTTCTCGACCCGAGCTTGGCCATTTCCTGGGGTTTTGCACTCTCCGTCAGTGCCACCGCCGGGATCATCATGTTGACCCCGTTGCTTTTGGAATGGGCCCAGCGAACGCGTGGGGTGCAGCGCTTTCCCCCCGTAGTGATTGCAGCGGCCATGCTGACGATCGCCGCCCAAATTGCCACCCTTCCTGTCTTGATCGCCATGGGGGTACCGCTGAGTCTGGGATCTGTTCCAGCAAACGTACTGGCCATGCCCATGGTGCCCTTCATTACCGTTGGCGGACTGGCCAGTGCGGTGGTGGCACCGGTGTCCCTTCACCTCGGTCACGCGCTCGCGTGGGTGAGTTCGTGGCCGGCCGCGTGGATTGCGGGTCTGGCCAACTACTTTGCGCAGTGGCCAACCATCACCGGTACGCAGGTACTGGCAGTGATTCTCGTTGGTGGGCTCTCGGTATTCGCCATGCGGAAAATGCGTCGATCCAATGTACGGCCAGCACTGTTTGTGATTCCGATTGCACTTGTCGCGATTTTGGTCTCACGGGTAAATACCCCGGGAACATGGGTCCCTGACAACTGGTTCATGGCCATGTGCGATGTCGGCCAAGGCGATGCATTTGTGTTCAAAGATGAATCCGGGAAAGTAATTGTCGTGGATGTCGGTCCCACACCGGAACTTGTGAATACCTGCCTGGACCAATTGAATGTACCGGCGGTGGCTGCGATCATCGTTAGTCACTTTCACCGGGATCATGTCGGGGGGATAGCGGGCGTCTTCCAAGGCAGGAGCGTTGATTCGGTGTACATCACTCCACACCGGGAACCGATCGATCAATTTGACTACGCCGAGAGTGTCATTCCCCCGTCCGTTTCGGTTGTGGAGATGAAAGCGGGACAAGTATGGGAAATGGGACAAAGTCGGTTGCAGATCTTGTGGCCTGAGCGAATTTTGCAGTCAGGCTCGGTGCCGAATAATGCGAGTATTGTCCTGCTGCTTCACATTCAGGGTCTCCGCATTTTGTTGACGGGTGACATTGAGCGGGAGGCGCAGGAAGCAATCATGCGTTCCCACCCCGAGATCCAAGCAGATATTGTCAAAGTGCCACATCACGGTTCATCTAATCTAGATCCGAATTTCGCTGATTGGGCGGGCGGAAAAATAGCCCTCTTCAGTGTAGGAAGTGACAACGACTATGGGCATCCCTCGGTTGAGTCCCTCCGCGAATGGGGCTTCGCCCAGCGCTACCGAACCGATCAGCAGGGATCCGTTGCCATTTATTTTGATCCGGGGGGTGACCTGATGGTCAGTGCGGAAAACTGATGCGCCGACATGCCATGATGGGGTGTGACCAGCAAGATAACCGTGTGCGTGGGGGGAGAATCGGTCCTCATTGATCGGGCAACTCGGCGTGCATTCGCCGCTGCGAGCAAAGCGTCTCCAGGAATAACCCGCGTGGTGGTTAATGCAACCGATGACAATGTTGGATCGGAAATCAATCAAGCCTGTGCGCCAACACTTTTTGGCGAAGACGTCTTTGTTGTTATTGAGGGAATAGATAATCTCAATGACGATGCAGTCGACCAACTGAAAGCCCTGATCGCGGAATTACCAGAAAATGTGTGGTTGCTGCTCACCCACCCAGGCGGCATGAAACGCAAACCATTGATTGATGCTGTTGTCGCGGCCGGTGGAGAAAAAGTGGAGTGCAAGGAATTGCGCCGTGGGCGAGACACCACAGACTTTTTGATCAAAGAAGTCACCGCGCGAAAACGCACAATGACCCCAGCGGCACTCAATGTGCTCATGGAATCCTTGGGCCAGGATCTACCTGCACTAGTGAATGCCATTGATCAACTCTGTAGCGACGTTGAAAAAGACCCGATCGATGAACCCGATATTCGCTCTCAGATTGAAGGTACGGCTCCCATCAGTGGATTTGCGATCTCAGATTCAGTGTGGGAGCGAAAAGCACGCGAAGCGATTACCCTGCTGCGACAAAGTTCCTTGGAAACGGATCCAGGTCGGCTTGGTGTTACAACGGTGACCGCGCTGACAAGTGGTTTGCGGTCATTGATTGCCGTGGGAGGCTCTGCACCGGGTGCATCGGATAACGACATTGCTCGTGAGGCTGGCGTTCCGCCGTGGAAAGTCAAGGCACTCCGTCATCAGTGGTCACGCTGGAGCGGTGACCAACGCAAACTGGCCGGCATGATTGTGGCCCTCGCAGATGCCGACCCCGCCATGAAGGGTGGAGTGACCGTGGGCAGTTCATTAGATCCTGAACAGAAACTTTTCGAGTTAGAGAAATTAATAACCCGCGCTAGTAGTTAGCACGGGTTATTGAGAAACCTAATTCAAAGTTTTCAAATGGTGGGATTTAGAGGGAGTCAGCCTTCTTGGAGATCGCTGACTTGCGGTTAGCTGCCTGGTTGCTGTGAATAACACCTTTGCGCACTGCGATGTCAAGTTCGCGATTGGCAGCACGCGCAGCTTCGGTGGCTGCTGTTTTATCGCCTGTCTCCGCTGTTTCGCGAAACTTGCGTACCGCGGACTTTAGGGAGGACTTGACCGACTTATTGCGAAGGCGGGCCTTCTCATTGGTGAGAATGCGCTTCTTCTGCGACTTGATATTCGCCATAACAGTTTTAACTCTCAGTTCTCGGGGTTGTGATACCAATCCACCGGACTTACGCCGTAAATCCACCGGGAAGGTACTTGCTCTGTAAGCCTGCCAAGAGTACCCGTACGCTAGGGCTCACCCCCTCAGGGGGTATTGCATCCACCCTGAACCACTTCGAAGCATTATCGTGAGGAAGTACGTGACCATTCCGCAGCCCGGATCCACCGATCCGGCGATTGTGCGCAATTTCAGCATTATTGCCCACATTGATCACGGTAAATCCACCCTCGCTGACCGCATGCTTCAGCAAACTGGCTT
>CAITYI010000050.1 GCA_903896585.1 uncultured bacterium | reverse complement strand
TCGGCATCAGTGCAAGGAATTCGCCATGGACCTCTGGGGAGAGAGTTTTTGTGGAGAGCCATTGTCAGATGGATGGCCTGTAAGTACAACCCCAGTGGTAGTTTGTGCGGAACGGTTTTTGAAGTAAATCAAAACTTCGTAGGAGCATGGTTGCTGAGAATTTCGCAGTTTCTTGACAGGGCCAATTGGCGTCTCCGAAATTGGAAGGCGTTATAGTGGCGATCAATAAGCAGCCCTTGTTATAACGTCTCCACGGTTGGGGGAAGGTAATCAAAGTTGCTCCGATCTGATTGCGTTGAAAATTGTAAAGCCGCAATTCGGTCTGTGAATTAATTCTACACGCACCAGAACACAACTGCCGGCCGACAGCGTCACCCATGTTAGCACTCCTGTTTTGTTTGTTGAATTCCCCTTGTGTCCCGGGATTTTATTTTGATGAATCTCTCAGTCTTCCAACTGCGAATAGCCAAGCTAATTCGGTCGCTCATCCGCCCCGACTGTTGGCGGGCATTGAGTTTTGGTGTAGCGCCGACCATCGAGCACCTTTCGGTGCTTAGGACGATCGACGTCGATGGGGTAATTGATGTCGGTGCTAATCGCGGGCAGTTCAGTCTGGCTTGTCGGATTGCCATGCAGCAGATCCCGATTATAGCGTTTGAACCGATTCCGGATGAGGCAAAGACCTTTGACGCCATTCACGGTCGGGATCGAAATATTACGCTTGTTAAATGCGCACTTGGCGAATTAAAATCCGAGGCCACGCTACACCTAAGTCGAAATGCGGACAGTTCATCGCTGCTGCCCATCGGAGCTCGTCAGTCTGAGTTGTTCCCTGGGACCGCTGAATCCGGAACAATTAAGGTTGAAGTGCAGACGCTTGATGATTCCATTCCACTCATGTTGAGTAGGCGGTCGCAGCTTTTGAAGCTTGATGTTCAGGGGTATGAGCTAAACGTCCTCCGGGGTGGTATTCAATCCTTGTTATTGTGTAGGTATGTATACTGCGAGTGCTCGGAAGTCACACTGTATGATGGGCAGGCTTTGCGCCCGGAGGTTTCGGCCTTCCTTCAGACGCATGGATTCCGGGAGTCGGGTTCTTTTAATCACCAGTACCATCGGAACGAGCTGATTCAGGCAGACTATCTTTATACGAGAGACTGACTGCCGTCCAACGGCAGCGAAATTGAAGATTGAATGTGAGGTTTAAACTGTGAGCGATCGTCTGCCTGATTTTCTGGTCATTGGAGCAATGAAGGCAGGTACGACTACGCTCTGCTCTGATCTTGGTGCTCAGCCCGGCGTGTTTATGTCTCCGGTTAAGGAGCCCAATGATCTACTGGACGAAAGTGTGCTGACAGAGAAAGGGCGGAGGCGTTATTCCCGATTATTTCAGAATGCACAACCTGATCAACTTTGTGGTGAGGGATCGACCTCTTATGCAAAGTTGCCGGCTTACTGTGGGGTCGCGGAACGTGCCAGAGACGTGCTGGGTGACCAATTAAGAATTGTATACAGTGTGCGCAACCCCGTCGAGAGGCTCATCAGCCATTACTTACATTTAGTTGCGAGGCTTGGAGTCAGCCAGGACATCGACAAAGTCAT
>CAITYI010000049.1 GCA_903896585.1 uncultured bacterium | reverse complement strand
GCTTCATTGGCACTCGAATGGTTCACTGCCAAAGCTCAATCCGCGGCCCTGGCGAAACGCTCACTTTTTGAGACCCACGTTGCAATCGTGCCGCCACTTTGGCGTTTCGAAGTCATTAACACCCTTACAACCTGGCAGCGACGAGGAGACCTCACGAGCAGCCACACCGGGGGCATCCTGCAAGACATCTTGAAGCTTCCAATTGCCGTTGTTGATCCCGGTGACCCCGAAATGATCGTGGTCACCGCACTCGCACACAACCTCTCGGCTTATGACGCTACCTACTTGCGCTTAGCAATTCTCACTGGATCCCCCATCGCAACTCTTGATAAAGCACTCATTAAGGCTGCATCCGCTATCGGAGTGACAGTCGCCTAGAAGCCGACTAAGGATGGACAAAGATTGACTACTCTTACACAGTGAGCACATCCCAGCAGACCAATAACCTCGCTACCCCTTCGGACAAACCACCAAAGAGCGCATTTGTGTTGTTGGCACTGGTCACCGGTGCAATTGTTTCTAATATCTCACTGTCAATTGCAAATGTTGCGTTGCCATCTATTGGTCGCGATCTCAATGCCTCACAGAGTGATTTGACCACGATCGCAAATGCGTTCGCATTGGGTCTTGCATCCACCGTTTTGTACTTCGGTGCACTTGCTGACCGTTACGGGCGCAAGTTGATGTTTGTTCTCGGTGCGATTTTGACCGTTCCCACCGCCTTCATTTCCGCATTCGCACCGAATGTTGAAATTCTGGTACTTGGCCGGTTCACATCCGGTCTCGCCGCGGCCCTGCTGTTTCCCACCACCCTGTCACTGATCTCGAGTTTGTATAAAAACCACGCCAAGGTGGCCGCCATTGCCCTGTGGTCGGGGGTGGGTGGCGGAGTTGCCGCGCTCGGCCCGGTCATGGGTGGCTGGATGCTGGAGTACTTCTGGTGGGGATCAGTCTTTTTGATTGCGGTTCCACTGGTTGTTGTTGCACTGGTCATCGGTCTTGTTGTTCTTCCCTGGAAATCAGATGAGGAAGTGAAGCCAATTGACCATATCGGTGGAATCCTTTCGATTATTGGTGTTCTTCTCTTGGTAATCACCATTGAGCAGGTGGCCGATGGCCTGGAATGGAGCCTGCTCTGGACCTTCTTGATCTCCCTAGTCTTCCTTGGACTGTTTTTCTGGAGACAGTCTCGCGCACCCAGTCCGCTGATTTACCTGCCATTACTGAAAGCACGAACCATGTGGGTGGCATTCCTCGCCGGCAGTATCACCTTCGGATCACTCATTGGTGCCATGTTCATTGGACAGCAGTACTCCCAAAATGTTCTGGGCTACTCCACATTGCTATCCGCTCTCGTCGTGGTACCCACAGCCATCGGGACCATGATCTTTGGTCAAATCGCTGGCAAATTGGTAATTGCTCGCGGGAGTCGATTGACATTTTCCCTCGGCCTCACCGCTGTGGCGATTGCTTTTGTGGTCATTCTGATCACGTGGACCGAAACAGCCAACATTGGCTGGGTGATCACGGCTTATGCCCTCGTTGGTGTCGGTGTTGGCCTCTCGGTGACACCCGCGTCTCGCGCGCTCATGGGGTCGGTTCCCCCCGCTAGATCCGGCATGGGTTCGGCTTTCCTCGACCTGACCCGAGATCTCGGGGGCGCAATTATTCAAGCAACCATGGGTACATTCTTAGCCGCAGCCTATGCAATATCAGTGCGAGCCCAATTAACAGCGTTACCCGAAAGTGAAGCAACCAAAGTGACTGACACCGTGTCACAAGAACTTGCATCCTCGTATTCCTCTGCTGCGCAGGTGGCCGAGAAATACAGTGGTTCAACTTCGGAGGCGATCCTCGCTGGAGCAACCGAAGCGTTCACTGACGGTAAGTCTCTAGCCATCGGAGTTGCATTAGTTTTAACACTGATTGGTTTGGTCGTGGTTGCTTTCGTTTTCCCGAGCAAGGAAAAAGAAAACGCCTACTACGAGAAAATTCAGGCGCAAACGGACTAGTCCGAATCCAAATAGGTTCCTGGCTTTGTGTTTTCAATCACCGAAGCCCACGTAGCCTGCGCGCCAGAATGACCCACTAGGAAAGTGAAGTACGAAATCCCAATTGCAGCTAAAATAACAACTCCCCCGAAAACCTTGAGCCAGACCGGTCGGTTGCGATTCAAGGGTACGCCGCGGGCAAATAACCAAAAAATGGTGAGAACAATTAGAAACGCCAGTGCGGCGATTGGAAATGTTTCGCCGTAATTCACGTGCGGCTCAGGAAAACCTATTCGGGAAGAAAGGCTTTCGCCCGAGGAACGCGCTACAAATGAAGCCACCGTTCCAATCCCTGCACCAAGAACGGTAACAACACCGAATAGGCGCATGGCCCGAGGCCGAATGGCAATAAGGATCGCCCCCAAAGCCGCGAGGGGAATCAGGACAACGGCAACATGCACAACAAGTACGTGCACCGGTAGGCCGTCAATCGTGTCAAACATGGCAACAGGGTAGTCCGGCTAGCGATATTTGCGTTCGAGTGCATGCTCGCGGGCGTCAAGATCTCGCAGTATAGGTCGAGCAATAGCATCGGGGAGGCCATCTTCATCGCGCATTCGAATGAGTTCCTCTTGCTCGGCGTGCACCATGGAGGAAGCAACCTTGAGCAGCCTATTGACGTTCACTTCTTCGGAATGATCCTCCGTCGCCCCTTGAATCACCACCGAGCGGTCAATCCGACGCATTAACCCCCCGCGAAGTGATTCCACCGCGTCCGGGCTGAGCGGGTCACCATCGGCGGCCATTTCTTCAATGGCGGCATCTAGTCGCGCTAGAGCCGCACGCGCCAGCGCACCATCTACGCGGGCAATCTCCAGGGTGTCATCGTCTTTGGGGATCTTTAACAAGCGAGCGACCGGACCAAGTGTCTCGGCCAAAATCAACGTCACGACAACCACGAGAAAAGTTGTCGCGAGCACCAGATCTCGATACGGAAAGTCAGTGCCGGCCAAAGTTAGTGCGGGAAGTGAGAATGCGGCCAACCCTGAGATCGGACCGCGTGCACCCGCCCACGCCAAAATAGCGGCCTCCCGGCCAAATGTGGGACGCTGAGCGATCTCTGCTTTTGCTGCCCGCGTGACGAAAACCATGGCGAGTACAAAGAGCCCACGCGCAACGATCAACGCCACCACCACGGCACCCACCAACCACAACAATGTGCTGATATCGCCCGGATTCAACCTACTGAGCACATCGGGAATTTCCAGGCCAATCAGGAAGAACGCGAGTGCCTGAAGAATAAAAGTTATGTGTTTCCACACCACGGCACTTTGCACGCGACCGGCTGCACCCGGATCTGAGTGCTGCTGGTGCGCAACAAAGAGAGCCGCAACCACAATTGCCAGGATGCCGGAGCCTTCAAGTTTCTCTGCACCCAAGTAAATAACAAATGGCGCCACAATGATCACAGCATTCGCGGGCACGAGATCCTTGCTGTGGCGAAGGACCAGTGTCATGAGGTAACCGCTGAATAACCCGATCGCAATGCCCACGCCTACCGCGAAGGTGAAATCAACAGCTACATCGACCATGGTGATGGATCCGGCAATTGCAGCTGCAACCGCGACATTCAACGCGGTCAACCCGGTACCGTCATTCACCAGACTTTCGCCTTCAAGAATCGACACGAGCCGGCGCGGCAGTGACGCACGCCGTGCCACCGCACTCACCGAAACAGCATCGGTTGGCGCCAGAATCGCACCCAATGCCATGGCAATTGCAACTGGTAACGCGGCAACGGCCACGCCAACGAATCCCACCGCCAGTGTTGTGACCACGACCAAACCCACAGCGAGGACGAGTACCGGCTTGGCGACCTTGCGCAAATCGAGATAAGAAGAGCCGAGCGCTTCGCCAAACACCAGTGGCACCAAAATGGTGATCAGAATCAATTCGGGTTCGGGCAGATTATCGGGCCCAATTGGCGCGATGCTTAACAGAATTCCCGCACCAATGAGCGGAAGGGCCATGGAGATCCCCAGGGATCTGAGGATCGTGGCCAAGATAACGGCAACAATGCCGGATACCGCAAGTGTGGCAAAAGCGCCTTCCATGTCCCGACCCTAACCGACTCCATCGGTGATTCCACTTGCTTGTGGCCGTGGTTTACTGCACGCTCAACTCATGGTTGAAACACCCAGTTCCCCCGAGTCCGTCATGCCCAAAGTCCGCTCCGGATCCCGGCGAGCCCGAATAGCAACGTGGATTGCCGTAGGTATCGCGATTGCGTGGCTCTTGGTAGGGAGTTGGGCCGGTCCTTTGGCCGGAAGCCTGAGCCAGGTTCAGGAAAATGACAATGCGGCATTCCTGCCAGCCTCGGCCGAGTCCACGCTGGTGGCAGATGAACAGGCCGGGTTCGCAGACAGCGATGCTCTACCGATCCTGGCGGTCATTTCCAAACCAGATGGCGGAGTCTTCACGGCGGCTGATCAACCGGTGGTGGGCGAGTTCATTGCCGGAATTCCATTCCTCACCCTCTCCGATGGCACCGAAGTCAGCACCTACCTCGATCCCCCACCGCTTTTTCCCATTCCTTCCCAAGACGGCGAAGCAATTCTGATCACTATTAATGTCAACAGCGATCTAGGCGCTCAGCAATTGGAATCTGGTGAACTCGCTTTCGCGGAAATCGCCAATACGATTCGCGATTACGCCACCAACTTCAGCAGTGTGCAAATCAATATCACCGGGCCCGGAGGATTTCTCGCGGACCTGATTGAAGTATTTGGCGCGATCGATGGTGCACTACTGATTGCCACCGCACTAGTAGTCGCAATTATTTTGATTCTGGTGTATCGCAGCCCGGTGCTGTGGCTGATCCCCCTGGTGTC
>CAITYI010000048.1 GCA_903896585.1 uncultured bacterium | reverse complement strand
CCACGGCCCCCCGGCACACACGGCGTAGCCATCGAATTCGGCTACATCGACACTGGGATCATCGACCAAACTGACAAGTGATTCGCCAAGGAGTGAACCGCTGGCTTCGTCGAGCCGGGCTCGGGCGAAGGGGAGCGGGCGGCCCGCTGAATAGGCAACGAGCCGAGCCTGTGACCATCCGAGAAGTCCGTCAAGGCCTAATGCGGAGTCGTTCATACCTGCTCCAAACCTGATCTAAACTCGCGTTAACTACATGCCCAATTCAGCCATGAGCGCTCGAATATCTTCCACACTGAGCCACTGGTCATTGGTATCAGATGAATACGAGAAGCCATCGGGGACAATTTCACCAACCGGATCGATAAAACCCCACTCGGCAAGAGTGGGCGGGACGATGTATCGAGTGGGTTGGGCGAATGTCCGGCGGGCGTCTTCAGTGGAAATCATTTCTTCATGCAATTTCTCACCCGGTCGAATACCGATCTCAACCAGCGGCGCACCGGGGGCAATTGCTTCGGCTAAGTCGGTAACTTTCATGCTGGGGATTCGTGGCACATACAACTCGCCACCGTTCATATCGGCGAAACTTTCAATAACGAAATCGATGGCCTGCGGCAGTGTGATCCAAAATCTGGTCATGCGCATGTCGGTGATGGGTAGTGGTTCACCCTTTTGCGCCAATTCGCGGAAAAAAGGAATCACCGAACCACGGCTGCCCATGACATTGCCGTAGCGAACAACTGAGAATTTGGTGCCCGTATTCCCGGAATAGTTATTACTTGAAACAAATAATTTATCTGCGGTCAATTTTGTCGCGCCGTAGAGATTAATGGGAGATGATGCTTTGTCGGTGGAAAGGGCAACAACTTTTTTTACCCCAGCGTTCATGCAAGCGCGAATCACGTTCTCAGAGCCCAGCACATTTGTCTTGATGTACTCCATGGGGTTGTACTCGGCCGTATCAACCTGTTTTAAGGCAGCAGCGTGCACAACGTGGTCAACTTTCTGCATAGCAATTGTTAAGCGGTCGTAGTCGCGAATATCCCCTAGGAAAAAGCGAACACGATCGTCGCCGCCCCATTCCTGTTTCATTTCATATTGCTTGAGTTCATCGCGGGAGAAAATCGCCACGCGTCGCGGTTCGTGCTCAGTTAAAACGGTGCGGAGGAATTCCTTGCCGAAAGATCCGGTACCGCCGGTAATCAGGATCGAAGAATCCTTCAATGGTGACACCGGCGACATGTGTTCCTCCTGCTGAGCGGGCCTTGCTAGCGGATGTTCGCCATGAGCCTATCGGTTCACGGCGCTCCCACCGCAGCAAGTTGCTTGGTCGCCACCTCTTCAACCGGAGGGAGTGGGCGAGGCTTTCGGGCCGCGGGTGGCACGAATCCACGAGCCAAGAGAAGGAACACCAGCGTGACAGACACTGCGACCACGAGGGCAATAGACCATTCGGCCATGGCGTCTGTTCCCGCCAGAACATAATGCGCGGTGGCCAACGGCCAAGCGAAGTAGGCGATCACGTGTGACTTCTTGAAAAATACATTTCCCTTTTTGCCTAACTTGGTGCGAATGCGGCCAATGAGTGAAACCGGCAACATGCACCACAGGGCCAAGGTGCCGAGTGCTACGGGGATTGGCTGCCATGGAGCCAATCCGGGAATCAGAATTTCCGGGAGGGTGAATTTCACGACCGGGTCAATGAGTAAAGCACCCAGATGTACGGCCAGAGCGACCAGAGCGAGGGCACCTAACCAACGGTGCATGTGCAGAAGTGCTACCGGCGTGGACTT
>CAITYI010000047.1 GCA_903896585.1 uncultured bacterium | reverse complement strand
GGTCATCAATTATTTCCCAATGTGGATTACACCACCGAAGAGTTACTTCAATATCGCTTTGATCCAAAGGCTAATTCAGAACTAGCCGGCCACGCGGTCGGCAATATCTTGCTAGCCGCGTTGTGGAGTCAAGGCTTTTCAACCGTCGAGGGGCTGTCCATTCTTGGTGCCATCCTCAATATTCAGGGACGAGTACTTCCCGCCAGCACTGAACCGCTGGTCATCTCTGCGCGGGTACAAGTTGTAGGTGAAGTAAATGGCTTTCAGGTCAAAGAAGTAATTGGGCAGGGTGCTGTTGCAACTACCGTTGGAGAAGTTCTCAGCCTTACCATTGACCCTCCCTTACCAAAAGTAAGCGCAGATGCAGTGAAGTCCATTGGGGAAGCCGACTACTTGATTTTTGGACCCGGATCTTGGTTCACGTCCGTGTTGCCACATTTGCTTATTTCAGAAATTCATGCAGCCGTAAAGGCCAGTAAGGCTCATAAAATATTGGTTGTGAATCTGGCACCTCAATCAGGTGAAACTTCGACCTTTACTGCGAGCGACTACCTCACGTCATGGCGGAAATTGGTTCCCGATATTCCATTAGATTCAATTGTGGCAGATCCACAATTCGTATCCGGACATGAACAATTAGAGAATCTGGCACGGGAATTAGGCGGAGTTGTCCAGTGGGGCAATTTGTCCCGTTCGCCGCAATCCCATGACCCAGTTTTATTGGCAGATTCATTCGATAAGATTCGCGCAATGAAAAGAGGCAATACATGGCAATGACGGCTGAAGTGAAAGATGAACTAAGTCGTGTCGAAGTTACAAAGGCTTGTTGTCGTAAAGCTGAAGTGTCTACGGTACTGAGATTTGCGAGTGGCCTTCATGTTGTGAATCGCCAAATTGTCGTCGAAGCCGATCTGGACACTGGCGCAGCTGCCCGCAGATTGCGAAAAGATATTTTTGATATTTACGGGCATGAGAGCGATATCGCCATGGTGCAGGGCACCGGTATTAGAAAGGGAACTCGATACTTGGTTCGAGTAGTTAACGGTGGGGAGGCCTTAGCTCGGCAAACGGGCATTGTTGACGCCAGTGGCCGACCCGTGCGAGGCCTTCCGCCAGCGATCGTTGCCGGTGCGCTGTGCGACTGCATTTCCGCATGGCGCGGAGCATTCCTCGCTCATGGGTCCCTCACGGAGCCGGGCCGGTCGTCTTCAATGGAAATTACCTCTCCAGGCCCAGAAGCCGCACTGGCGCTCGTGGGAGCCGCTCGAAGACTTGGCATTGCCGCCAAATCTCGGGAAGTGCGCGGGGTTGACCGAGTGGTGATCCGCGATGGAGATGCCATCGGTGCCATGCTGGCCAAGTTGGGGGCCCACGAGTCCATGATGGCTTGGGAGGAGCGCCGAATGCGCCGGGAGGTGCGGGCTACCGCGAACCGACTTGCCAATTTTGACGACGCGAACCTGCGGCGGAGTGCGCGTGCTGCGGTTGCCGCTGGCGCCCGGGTACAGCGGGCTCTGGAGATTCTTGGTGCCGATGTTCCCGAACATCTAGTCGTGGCTGGTCGGCTTCGAATGGAACACCAACAGGCAAGTTTGGAGGAATTGGGTGCCCTCAGCGAGCCACCCATGACCAAAGACGCCATAGCGGGCCGGATTCGGCGCCTATTGGCCCTTGCAGACAAAAGAGCAGCCGATCTGGGAATCCCGGACACGGAGTCGGCGGTCAACGCGGCTGAGGCCGTCGAGTGATCGGGACTCACGCCGCCCGGATAGTTCCGCCCGGTATGCCGTCTTTAACGTTGTTCCACTAACGTAGGCACCGACAAAAGTCGTCGATTTAGCAGCTTGTAAGCGTTTGCAAATTTGAGGAGCGGGTATGAAGGTCGGGATTAATGGATTTGGTCGAATTGGTCGAAACTTCTTCAGAGCCATCCGGGTGAGTGGAGCGGACATCCAGATTGTCGGTATCAATGATTTAACGGATACCAAAACCTTGGCCCACCTGCTCAAATACGACAGCATTCTTGGCAGATTGGGTGTTCCAGTTATGGCCGAAGAAGGCGCGATCATTGTCGATGGAGTTCGAATTCCAGTCTTCGCAGAAAGGGATCCGGCACAGTTGCCTTGGGCTGAACTGGGTGCAGAAATTGTCGTCGAATCCACCGGGTTTTTTACCGATGCCGAGTCGGCTAAAAAGCACTTGGAAGCTGGTGCCAAAAAAGTCATCATCTCTGCCCCCGCTCAAGGAGAAGACATCACAATTGTTATGGGCGTGAACGATCACGAATACAACTCTGCCACCGACCATATAATCTCCAACGCATCATGCACCACAAATTGCCTTGCTCCCATGGCCAAAGCTATTGACGATGCATTCGGTATCGAGCGTGGCCTCATGACCACAATTCACGCCTATACAAATGACCAAAGCATCTTAGATTTCCCCCACAAAGACCTTCGACGGGCCCGAGCTGCCGCAATAAACATGATCCCAACCAGCACCGGTGCTGCCAAAGCAATCGGTCTAGTAATGCCGCAGCTCAAGGGCAAACTTGATGGTTACGCCATGCGGGTGCCGGTCCCTACCGGTTCCGCGACAGATCTCACTGTGGAACTCAAAAAGGCAGCCACCAAAGAGGAGATCAATGCTGTTGTGAAAGCCGCTGCGGATGGGCCAATGAAAGGCATACTGGTCTACACTGAGGACCCGATCGTGTCCTCAGACATTGTGACCGATCCGGCATCCTGTATTTTCGATGCAAGCCTTACCAACGTGAACGGGAACATGGTCAAGGTCTTGGGTTGGTATGACAACGAATGGGGTTACAGCAACAGATTGGTTGATTTGGTTACCTTCGTTGGT
>CAITYI010000046.1 GCA_903896585.1 uncultured bacterium | reverse complement strand
GGACACAGTTCCGACAGTGTCTGCATCACGGTCTCGAATGCGAGTGGTCGGTATTTGCTTACGGGTGACACCTTGCTCGGCCGCGGCACGACATTGGTCGCGCACCCAGATGGCCGACTTGATGAATACTTTGATTCACTCCGATACTTACATGATCACTGCATCAATGAACAGATTGATTTATTGCTTCCCGGCCACGGCCCAATATCCAGCACCCCGGTCGCCTTGATTGAGTTTTATGAGCAGCACCGTAAGGATCGCCTTGAACAGGTGCGGGCAGCGGTGGCATCTGGGTTTAACACGGTGCAAGAGATTACCGAGATTGTGTACCAGGATGTGGATCCGTCTGTGTTACCTGCGGCAGAGCTCACCGTTGCGGCGCAGCTGGAATATTTGCGAAGTCGCTAGCGGGCGCGTTTGCCCAGGCGGTCAACATCGAGGATAAGCACCTGGCGGGATTCCAATTGAATCCAACCACGCTGCGCGAAATCAGCTAGGGCCTTGTTCACCGTCTCGCGGGAAGCGCCAACTAATTGTGCGAGTTCCTCTTGGGTCATGTCATGGGTTACTTGCAGACCATTTGCGGTCATGGTGCCGAATTTCTCGCCAAGGTCCATGAGCGCTTTTGCAACCCGACCGGGGACATCAGAGAAAACCAGGTCCGCCATTGCTTCATTGGTGCGGCGCAGGCGACGAGCGAGTGCTTGGAGGAGTGCGGCGGCAACTTCAGGACGAGTAGCCAACCAGGGCATGAGTTCGGCATTTCCCAACCGGTAGACCTGTGCTTCAGTGAGGGCGGTTGCGGTGGCCGCCCGAGGGCCGGGGTCAAAGAGGCTTAATTCTCCGAACATCTCGCCCGGTCCAAGAATTGCCATGAGTGACTCACGGCCGTCGGCAGATGCCCGACCGAGCTTGACCTTGCCATCAAGGATCACGTACAGGTGATCGCCCGGCTCGCCTTCATGGAAAAGGATTTCGCCTTTGGCCACTCTGCGTTCAGAGAGCGATGAAATAAGTGAGGCGGCGGCGCTTGGATCGAGTGAGGCGAACAGCGGAGATTGGCTCAGCACGTTGTCCATGTGATCCACCGCCTCTGCAGCCTTAGGGGAGTTTCGACAATTTCCCATTTCCAAACTACCAGAACTTTATTGGATGACCTCGGGGCACTTTGCAGGTACATGCACTAATGGGTCATTGCTCCGACATACTCTTGGACGGTGCAGGTATCGAAACAAGCGAAATCCGTTCCAGATACAGAATTGATTCGCAATGCGCGCTGGATCTTCCGGGAACTGGCAAAGACCTACCCGCAAGCAGGCCCCGAGTTGGATTTCGCCAATCCACTTGAACTTTTGGTGGCCACGATTCTGAGTGCTCAGTGCACAGATCGCCGAGTAAATTCAGTAACTCCGGCCCTTTTTACCCGATACCCCACGGCCGCAGACTTCGCTTCCGCCGATCAATCCGAATTAGAGGAGTTGATCAGACCAACCGGGTTCTTTCGCAGTAAAGCAACATCGATCAGGGGCATGGCGGCGGCACTCTGTGCCGACCATGGCGGTGAAGTACCGCCGGTGCTCGAGGACTTGGTGAAATTGCCCGGTGTGGGACGCAAGACAGCGTTTGTCGTGTTGGGGAATGCATTTGATCAACCTGCGTTAACCATTGACACCCACTTTGGGCGATTGGCAAGGCGGTTTCACTGGACTCACCACACCGATCCGGTCAAAGTGGAAAAAGATGTTGCCTTACTTTTCCCTCCCAAGGACTGGACCATGCTGTCCCATTATGTGCTGTGGCATGGGCGTCGAGTGTGCCATGCGCGTAAACCGGCATGCGGAGCTTGCACACTGGCCAAAAAATGCCCATCCTTTGGTGAGGGTCCGACCGACCCGGAACAGGCAGAGAAATTAGTCAAGTTAGAAGGGCGAGCGTGACGGTCAACCTAGTGCTTGGAATTTTTGCGACAGCGGTAGTCCTGACCGGTTGCGCGAGTACCGAAACCGCTGGAGATCTAGTGAGTACACCGACAGATTCAACGAGTGCGGTGGCCCCTGAAGTGACGAGCATGCAAGAGGTAGATCCACAATTGATTGCCGCGGCGAATCTTGACCCGTGTCCGACAGGTGTGTTCGCCCCTGATGCAGCAATTCCAGGACTTCCCACGCTAACCCTTAATTGCCTCGATGGCGGTTCAGCCCTTGATCTGTCCACAATCCGAGGTGTTCCCATGGTGGTTAATGTGTGGGCGTCGTGGTGTCCGCCCTGCATTGCTGAAATGCCCCTGTTAGCGCGGGCGGCGCGTGATCTCACCGATCAAGTTCAGTTTCTCGGGATAAATCTTGAAGATGACCGTTCGGCGGCACTGCAATTACTTGCCGACATGGGTGTGACTTTTCCATCTGTTGAAGATCGTTCCGGTGATACCCGTGCGCCGCTCACCATTCCAGGACCTCCGGTCACGTACTTCATCAGAGGCGATGGTGTCATTGCTGGACGTTGGGATGGTCAAATACCAGATGAGGAACAACTTTCTTCCCTGCTGCAAGATTATTTGGGGGTCACCTGGTGACCTGGTCGACAGTGGGCACCGTCCACCAATCAGCTCGCGATTTTATTCCCACTTGGTTGTATCCCGTTGTGGATGCTGTCGATGGTCTGGATGCACATCGCATTACCACTTTTTTGCCAGCGGCAGATTCCCCGGGCCGCCACTCAGCGGTCCTGATGTTGTTCGGACCAGACCAGGATCTCCTGCTCATTGAGCGGGCGCACGATTCTTCACAGCATTCGGGACAACCGGCCTTCCCCGGTGGTGCGGTAGATCCCACGGACACCGGTGTCGTGGAAACGGCTTTGCGGGAGGCGCGGGAGGAAACCGGCTTGGATCCATCGGGGGTAATGGCATTTGGTCAGCTGCCTGATTTATGGATTCCGGTCAGTAATTATGTAGTGACCCCAGTACTTGGATTCTGGGCGACGCCCAGCGAGATTGCCCCGGGTGACCCGCGGGAGGTTGCCAGTGTTCATCAAATCCCCATCGAAGAATTTGTTGATCCGCGCAATCGAGTGAAGGTTGCCCATTCCTCGGGGTATGTGGGAAATGGTTTCAAGGTTGCAAACCTGCTCGTGTGGGGATTTACCGGTGGCTTAATTTCCTCGATGCTAGATCTCACCGGGTGGGCAAAGCCTTGGGATCAGACCCGCGTTGTTCCGATCAGCCCCTCAGTCGATCCACGAGTGGAATGAATGTGAACACCGCCGACTGGATTTTGATTGGTGCTCTTATTGTTTTTGCCTGGGCGGGGTGGCGGCAAGGTTTTGTCGCGGGCGTTCTGAGTTTTGCCGG
>CAITYI010000045.1 GCA_903896585.1 uncultured bacterium | reverse complement strand
CGGGCACGCCGAAATCCTCGGGAAGGGTGCCCACCCAATAGGTCTGGGCCGTGTGCGGTCCAGCGCAGTCGACAGCGGGGGCGCTGGCCGCCTGATCCTTGGTGCCACTGGACTTGTACGAGTAGCACTGATCCACGGAGACGGCAGCAGTGCTGGGGGCAAATGCAATGGTGCTGGCCACCATCAGGCCGGCTGCCAGCAAGGGTATTCCTAGGGTGACGCGCATGAAATCAGATTACCTTCCCCAGATCGGTTGCACCGGAGGGGCGATCCGACAAGACTGGGCGGCATGCCAATTGTGAGTGTGCTCAGTCTTAAGGGTGGGGTTGGAAAAACCTCGGTGGTTTTAGGTCTCGCGGGGGCCGCGGTTTCTCGCGGATTGGCCTCCTTGGTGGTTGATCTTGACCCCCAGGGAAATGCGACATCGATCCTGCGGACCCACACCACCAGAAAGACCGTGGCGGATGTCCTCGCACACCCGACTCAGGCCACCATTGAAGAAGCACTCACTCCCTGTGATTGGGAAATCGGTCCTGGTGAAGTAGATGTGCTCGCGGGGCATCCCAGTGTCATTCGCTACGACTCGTGGACCGGCCAAACATTTAGGCCAAAGTTGGCTAAGGCGCTGGCTCACCTGGATGGCTATGACCTGGTGCTGATTGATTGTCCACCGTCTTTGGGCGCATTGACCCGGGAGGCACTCGCCGCATCTGATCTTGCTCTGATTGTCACCACTCCTTCATATTTCGGTTCACAAGGTGTTGAACGTGCGGTGCAGGAAATCAATGAAATCAAGCGCACCGTGAATCCGAATCTGTCGCTCGCGGGGATCGTGGTGAATCGGGTGCGATCGGTGGCTGAAGAACACCAATACCGGACAGGTGAACTGGTAAATATTTATGGCAAGAGTGCACTCATGAAACCATTTGTCCCCGAACGAATCGCCATTACGCAAGCGGAGGGTTTTGGGCAACCGGTCGGCATGGTGAAGACGCCGGGTGGACGGGAAGTATCAGATATTTTCGACGGCTATCTCACAGCGATCTTGCGCAAATAGCGGGAAGAGTCTTGACTATTTCTTAATGCGATCTGGCATTTTGTGATTCGCGAAGGCGGCCAAAATCGCGGCAATGCCGCCAACCCCGAGCACAATGAGCCAACCATTAATGTCACCGGCACTCCACGTGCTGGGCGGATCGTCTGGACACATTCCGAGCCCGCATTCGGGAAGCACACTAATTCCGACAATTAAAAGATCAAGGAAAACCCAGAAGATTGCAAATAGTGACAGACCTCGAAGCATGCTGGGATTGCGGAGAATCCCGCGATCAACACCTTGATCTGTTAACTCAAATGGTCGATTCCACATCAGGAGAACCGCCATTCCGACCACGCCAAGAAGGAAAGTCACAAACGCCCAGGTATAGAGGTGCCATCCCAAAACGGTGGGACCGTAGCCGGGGTCACCAGGATCTGCAATGTGCAAAAGAATCTGTCGAACGCTACCCGCACCACCGACGACTGCGGCCAACATGCTCAGTGCGTAATGCCGGGCCCGCATTCCCCACAGAAGGTTCATGGCGGGTCCAACCGCGAGACCGATCATGGCGGAGCGCTGAATTAAGCACAGGGG
>CAITYI010000044.1 GCA_903896585.1 uncultured bacterium | reverse complement strand
CCTTAATGATCTGGTCTCGGTAAGTTTTCGGATTGCAGGCCAGAGCGGCGTGCTGAGTGCAGGGTTTGTTCTAGAGGGGTTTGACACTGCACAGGCGGCGGCTCGGTTGCAGGTAGCGGTTGAATCGTTAGCGCCGTGGATGACTCTTGAGATTGAGCCCATTGCTGATGGGGATCCGTTGAGCATTCCAAGCAAACCGTCATGGGCGTCGAGTATCCGAGTGGGTGAGGTTCAAGATCTTGGGGCGCGAGCAAGCGGGTTTTCGCCGGTTGCTTCGGCCTTGACCCGCAGCGATGCTTTGGTTTCAGTAATGGTTGCTTCATCCACGGATGGTGATGGTGAGCCGGTAATGAAGAGTGACGTGATCGTTGTCTCGCAAGATCATCAAACTGATGTTGTGGCGGCACTTCTCGCAGCCGAGCTTGAGTCAGAAGAAAACATCGCGACGGAAACCTGTCACGGTGCAGGCGCTCAACTTCTCGTGACAGGTCACTTGGAGCCTGTGGCTGGCCTCAACGTTGGCGTGTTCGCTGATCTTTTCTCTATCCCATCACGAGCGAGGACTGAGACGGCGTGGTCTGTTGATCCTGTTAAGCCTGCGACTACTGAACAGGTTCTGGCTGCGGTGACCTCAGACAAGCATTTGCACTCGTGGATTATTGGCAGAACTGGAATGGGCAAGAGCACCTTCGCTGAGAATTTGATTATTGCTGATATTCGCGCCGGTAAATCGGTGATCGTGATTGACCCGCATGGTCCGCTTGCCGACAGGGTGGCCGAGTTGGTATCGGAACTTGACCCTGATCGCTTGGATTGGGCTGATTTCGGTGCGGAGAAGCCGCCGGTTCTGAACCCGCTGCTCGGTGAGGATGGCCAAGGTCCAGACGAGCTCAACACTGCGTTCCGCGAGGCTATTGGTGACCTCTGGGAGGCAATGCCAGGCGAGTACTTTGGGCCGGTTTTCGATCGGTTGCTTCAACTTGTTGTCGATGCAGTGTTGCGCCACGACGCCACCCCCTCGCTTGCGACAGTCGTCGCGCTCTTACAAGGTGATAAGCGGGTCACGGAAGAAGTCATGGACTCGGCGCGGCGTAATGGCGACTTTGATCTGATCGAAGCGTTCGAAAAAGAAGCCGGCAATTTGGGACGACGATCGTCAGACGGTGGGACTACAACGATCAGTTTGTGGGCGAACTCCAAACTTGCCCCGTGGCTTCAAGACTCACGTGTGGCTCGAATCGTTGCCGGCGAGGCCAATACCTTGTGCGTGAGCAAGGTGGCTGAGAACAACCGGATTCTGGTTGCGGAAGTGCCTATCGGTTCGCTTGGCCGTGGAGCAGTTCGAGTCATCGGCCATCAGATCATCTCTCGTCTCGACTTTGCGATGACTCGCCTTCATCACGAGTCAGGAGGCGCAGTCAATCCTCGGGTCGCGCTGTACGTGGACGAATGGCCAGTCGTAACTCCCGAGGGCCCTATCAAGCGGATGCTTGCCGCTGCGCGAAAGACCGGTTTGGAAATCACGATCCTGAATCAGAGTGTTCGCCAGGTGAGTGACCCCCTTGAAGTCGCAGCGAACATTGGGACACTTGCAGCGTTTCGACTTGGCCCTGCTGAGGCAAACCTTTTTGCACCTGAATTCGAAACTATCAGCGAGTCCGGGTTGCGCCGCCTGGCGCCATTTCAGGTGGCCGTTCGCCCTCCTCGAACCCAAGAAGTTGTCGGCGGGACACCCCCACCGTGGGAGTAGCAAACCCAACTCGCCAACATGTTTTTACAGATGACCCAAGCGATTCGTTATCCGCACTGCGAAGCCCAAATGAAAGAGGCCGAATATGCGACCGCAGACCCAAATACAACTGACACACGAGCGGCCCAGTAAGAAACTTCAATTGCTGGCCGAACAGAATTGGTACGTGAACATCGTGTCCGTAATGGCCGGTGGACCCATCGTCTTCGAGATGCTCTTCCAAGGTCTTTACCTTCCAAACTCGCTGCTGTTTAACCTTGTTGCTACTGGTGCATTCCGAGACTTCCTTTCCCTTCAGCGCCTAGGAATGCGCTCCCACCCAAGAGCCAACACTGAAGCCATGCTGCCACTCACAGCGAGGCGAGTCGCCCACGGTTGCGTTCATCCGCGTCGGCTCCGGAACGAACGTAGACCGCAAAAGTAAACGCGACACTGTGGTGTCCGAGAGCGCGAGAGACATCGGTCCAATCAAATCCGGCGACCTCATGCATCCACACGGCTGCATGATGGCGCAGCGAGTAGTTCGTGTGTCGTGGCCGACGTTCAGG
>CAITYI010000043.1 GCA_903896585.1 uncultured bacterium | reverse complement strand
CGCATCGCCGGCAGCAACTTCACTGATGTCATTGACGTACACATTGAGCGCTGGGTTGCCCTCAGCGTCCAGGTTCGCGGTCACGGTGGCATTGGCGCCTGCTGGCACCTCGACACCCATTGCGGACAGGACTGCATCGCTGTCTGCGGGGGTCGCGCCATCTGCGTAAACACCGAGGTCATAGGAACCCGCAGGCACGGTCAGTGTCTCGAGGGAGCCTGGCGTGAAGTTGTCGATCAGCAGGGCATCGCCCGCATACACGTCGACGATATCGGCACCTGAACCCTCGGGGATTGCGTGCAGAACCGAGACGGTTGCATCCTCAGCGGCCATTGCTGGTGCGGCAAATAAACCGGCAGGAACAAGTAGTGCTCCCGCGACAATGGCCGACCGGCGACCTACCGTTCGTACAGTTTTCTGAGATTTCATGTGGTTCTCCTTCAATATTGGATCTCGTGAATGGTGCTCGTACCCCCATTACTGTCGAGAGGGGCCGTTTGGATGCAGCATTTGGAAAGTTTTTATCGGGTCAGATACGGTTAGCGCCGGACAATCTCGGATATGTCTAGCTGGATATGTCTAGCTGGGTATGTCAGAGGGAGTCCATGGCGAGGTGGCAGAGCGGCCGAATGCAGGCGCCTTGAAAGCGCCCGAGGGGAAACTCTCCGGGGGTTCAAATCCCTCCCTCGCCGCGTTGGGTCATTTCTTGAAGTGGCCTTGCGGTGGTTAGGTGTCGTTGTGGAGCCGGTGGTGGTTGGCGCGTGTTTGCCACCGGCCCTCACGAATAGACGGGTGGTGACCGGTGTCGGTGACTCAATACGTTGTCCTGATCCTGATTGACATTGTGATCGTTGCCGGCATTTCCATCGGTGTGGGAGCACTGGCACCGCGCGTCAGCGCTAGGTACCTGCGCTCTGATGCGTTTCCTTTAGCGAAGATGTCATGGGAGAGCCCAGCTTTTTTCCGCTCACTGCGAGTGGCGCAACTAACTCGCGTACTGCCCGAGCTGGGGGCAACATTTGGGGGAGAAAGTAAGAGCCAACTGCCCGGGCGCACGGTAGCCGACCTGGATCACTACCTGGAAGAGCTACGCAGAGCCGAATGGGTTCACTGGATCTCAATTATTAGTTGGGTTCCCTTAACGTTTTTCAACCCATGGTGGATCACGCTGCTCTTCGCGGTGATCGTCATTTCCGGAAACACCATGTTCCTTCTCATTTTACGAAGGAATCGGCACCGACTTACAGCGTTGAAGCGTCGATTACAAAACGATACTTGACATCGCTGTTCACCACTCGTTCCCATGCAGTGTTGATTTCCGCTGCATCAATTACTTCGATGTCGGCTCCGAAACCATGTTCAGCGCAGAAGTCCAACATTTCCTGGGTTTCTGCAATGCTGCCGACCTGTGACCCGGCGAGTCGACGACGGGAACCGGTGAGACTAAAAGTTCGCAAAGACAGCGGTTCAATTGGCAGGCCGACCAAGACAAGTGTTCCATCAAGTTTGAGAAGTGATAGGTAGTGATTGAGGTCAAGGTTCACCGAGACGGTGTTGATGATGATGTCGAGTGAATCCTTGGCGGCTTTCATTTGATCTTTGTCAGAAGAGAGCAAAAAATGTTGGGCACCAAGTCGGAGGGCATCTTCTTTTTTATTTGCGGAATGGCTAATGAGGGTGACATCGGCACCCATGGCGTGGGCAATCTTCACAGCCATGTGGCCCAATCCGCCCAGACCAATTACTCCGACGGACTTCCCTTTACCTGCTTTCCACTCCCGCAACGGTGAATACACCGTGATTCCGGCGCAGAGTAAAGGCGCAGCAATATCCAGTCCTAAGTTCTCCGGGATATGTAGTGCGTAATTTTCATCCACAACAATTGCCCGGGAGTAACCACCCTGAGTGGGAGTTACTTTGTCGGCCTCTGTCCCGTTGTAGGTGGAACTTGCGTGGCCGGTGCAATATTGCTCAAACCCCTGGGTGCAGTGATCACATGTTCGGCAGGTGTCAACAAAGACGCCAACACCCGCTTGATCGCCAACTGAAAACTTTGTGACGGCTGGTCCCACTGCGCTGACTACGCCGGTGATTTCATGACCCGGCACCATGGGGAAGATTGCCTTACCCCATTCCTCGCGCGCCTGATGAATATCAGAGTGGCAAACGCCGGCGTACTTAATGTCGATCAGGACATCGTGCGGACGTAACTCCCGGCGCTCAATCTCGATCGGTTCAAGTTGGGCACCGGCACTGGCAGCGGCATAAGCCTTGGTCAACATTCTGAAAGTGTATTGCGAATCAGATTGGGTTAGGCAGACTCTCAGCATCTTCGACTGCACTCATTCGCCGAGAGGTCTCGGCGAGAACGACACCGACCACCACAATGGTGCCGCCCAATGCCTGAATCCAGTTCAGAGTTTCCCCGAGAACGACAATTGCGATGAGCCCGGCCCATAGAGGTTCTGTTGTTGCAACGATGCCGGCGCGCTGAGCACCGATTCGGCGTAGTGATCCCAGGACAAGGAGAAAGGGAGCAATTGTGCCTAAAAGTACCCCCCACAGCATGATTCCCCAGATGGGTAGGGAGGGAAAGAAAGAAGTTTCAGGGGTGGACATCTCTCCAAGAATCGACCACGGGAAATTCCACCACGGTTGGAGAATTGACCAGGTGAGCGTGGCGAAAATGAATCCCCACATGGTCAGGGACACGCCATCGCGCTTCTTTTGACCAGCCTCACCGAGTAGCCAGTACAGGGCCAAAATGACCGCACACATCAGGCCGGCAAAAACGCCTACCAGGTTCAAGCTGAACCCTTGCCACACTTGCGCGACCAACGCTAGACCGAAAAGGCTGAGGACAATGGCCACCCACAGTCGATTGCTGACCGGCTCCTTTTTACCAAAGCGAACCCACAGGGCAACAACCACAGGAGCTAGGAAGATCAGGAGTGTTCCCAACCCAAGGGGGAGCAATGACACGGTGTAGAAGTAGAGGAACTGAACTAAAACAAATGCAATGACACCATACGCCAACAGGAATAGCAGTTCACCTCGTTGAATTCGAAATGCTTTGCGATTGGTCAGGGCAACAAAGACCACGAGCACCACCATGGCGCCGCCACTTCGCAGTTGCGTCAACTGAGCGGGCTCAAGTCCCGAGGACATGGCCAGTTTGGACATAGATCCATTCAGTGCAAAGAGAAAAGCGGCAAGCAGATACATAACAACACCGACGGTGTCCACCCTGCGTTCCTGGACGGAGATATTGGTCATTAGTCAGTCCGCAGTTGCCACACGCGGGCTCCACCCACCAGAGCGGCGGAGTTGGGAACAATCACAACATCGTCGCCCAATTTTTTGATTGCTGTGGGTGTGAGTGCCCGGGAGTTGCCACCGCCTAAATACAACCGGTCCCACAGGAACACGGGACGTAAAACATCGACTGCTCGGGCTACCCGACGCGACCACATGGCATCGCCCAATCGTTTTCTTTCATGCTCACCTATATATGTGTCATAGGAAAGCCCCCACCGCACTGGCGCCTGTGACAGTTCTAAATGGGGAGCGAGAATGCCGCCATCAAATAACGCGCTGCCTAGTCCAGTACCCAAAGTCATGACCAGTTCAAGTCCTTGGCCAGAAATTACCCCCGCGCCATGCACTTCTGCATCGTTAAGCACCTTTGTTGGTTTATTCCAGGCTGCAGTCAGTGCCGCACGAGCATCAAAGTTTTCCCACTGCTCGACCAACTCGGGAAGGATCTTTGAACGCGGGCCTGATCGGGTGATGTAATGCGGAGTGGTGATCACCACCCCGTGGCGAATCATGCCGGGCAAGCCAACCGTGACCCGTTCCGCAGGTGGAAGTTGATTCGAGAGATCCACTAGCGTGGATACAAACAACTCGGTGCCAAAGGGATACGGGGTGGGCACTCGAATTGGCTGGGCGCGCATGGTGCCGGTTTCATCCAGCACCGTTCCTTTAATCCCGCCGCCACCACAGTCAATGGCAAGCGTGTTGATTGAGTTGGGCTCGATCGGGCGGGATTCCCATGCGGTCACGATCCGCAAGTCTGCCGTAAACGGCGAGGCATTAGGCTAAGTGGGCTGCTTTCGCGGGTAACCGCAAATGCAGCGTGGAGGCGTCGCCTAGTCCGGTCTATGGCGCCGCACTGCTAATGCGGTTTGGGTTCATCCCCATCGAGGGTTCAAATCCCTCCGCCTCCGCCACGGATTAACGGAAGGATAAATTCCCGGTGAACCTGCTGGGGGTGAAATGTCCTTCACTCGCTAGACTCTCGCTTCGACTCGTGCCAATGGCTTCTGCCGGTTGCGGGTCATGCGCCCGTAGCTCAACGGATAGAGCACTTGACTACGGATCAAGAGGTTTGGGGTTCGAATCCCTACGGGCGCACCAGTGCATAACCACTGATGTGAGCGCTATGAGCGAAAAGCCACCACGTCAAGGAACGTCCGCCACGTCAGTGGAGGAACGTCCTCCGGCTAAGTCTCGGGAGTGTTTCCTAGTGGAGTGACGCTCGACCAATTCGAGGGCCATCCACGCAACGAATGCGATCGCGAATGCCAAGATCCCGTCCAAGCGAAGTCCGGCAGCGAGTTGCGCGACCTGCTCCGTGGAGACATTCGCCGACCCTTCGCTCATGTCGACCGCGGTGATGACGCCTGTGCCCAGGACGATGACCCCCAGTCCGTAGCCGATTGAACTGGCTGCGCCGCGGAAGGACGAGAGGGCGCCGGTGCCTCCAAGTGGTGCGCGTGACATCACTTGGGCATTTAGCACGGTCACGGCGGCCAGCGCGAAGGTGTTAAAGAGAGTCGCGCAGGCGATCAGATACCACGCCGGAGTGCTCGACTGCATGGCCACTAGAGGAAGGAAGGAGAGGGAAAGCGCCAAGGTCATTCGTCGACCGGCACGCCCGATGCCCCAATGGTAGATAGCGCGGCCGGCGAGAACCTTCGCTCCCAGCACGGCACCGGCCTGCGCGGGAATCACCGCGATCGACGCCTGCAGAGGTGACATCCCGTACATGTACTCGAGGGCGAGGATGACGTAGGTCAGCGTCCCGACGAGCGCCACGAGCGCGACACCGAGAAGTAATGCGCGAAGCATGGCGCCGCGTATGGGATCGAAGGAGAAGCTCGAGGTGATGGTCGTCCGAAACCGGATCGCGAATGCGAGCAGGGCGACGATCAGAATCGCGAAGCCGATCATCGTGCTCCAAGTTAGCAGGCCGTTGCCCCCAACCGAGTCGAGGAACAGGACCCCAGTGGCCAGGGCGACGCCCGCTAGAAGGGGAGTGAGCCACTCGCCTAGGGCGTGACGCTGCGCAGAATCACCGACCATTCGAGCAACGACGACGGCAATCACTACTCCGGCCGCGGCCCAGATCATTGGAACGAGCCGCCACGCCGTCACCTCGAGGAGTCCGGCGGTCAGCACCGGGAAGGTAAGGAATGCGAGCGGATAGACCATGCCGTAGGTGGTGAAGGCCGACGTGTGTGCAGGCCCTTGGGGCATCGTCAACTGTAGCAAACCGAGGGCGACAATCTGGATCGCCGTAGCCGCTGCACCGCACAGTGCAAGTCCGATGAAGACGACGATTGAGCCCGGTGCTGCAGCGATAAGAACGCTCCCAATCGTGAAAAGGGCACTGAACAGTAGAAGGGTCCGGCGGTGGCCCCACCGGTCGCCGGTTTGGCCGGCGATGAAGATGACCACCAACGATGCGACGCTGGGGATCGCCAGCACTGCCTCCACGGCGACACTCCCGAGCCCGAGATCCTCGGACATCGGCTCGATGAGGAAGTTCAGCCCCGCCGACACGAGGAAGGTGAGGCCGACGGAGATGCAGATGGCGAGAGTTACCCGCCTCTGGGTCGGGGTCACCAGTCGACCCGCATGATCAGCTCGGCGGCAGTCGCGAGGTCGCGTGCCGAGGCACCTGGTTCACCAGACGTGAGCCGCTGGTGTGGTGCACGCCCCGACGCGAGTTCACGGCATCGATCGAGGTGTGCCTCGCAACCCAGAGTTGCCGCAGTTCCCGAAAGAGAGTCGATGATGCGCTCTGTGAGTACGTCGAGGGTTTCGACGCTGCCGCTGGCATCGACGATGAACTCGCACTGCGAGCCGTATCGGATGGCCCGCCAGCGGTTCTCGTCGCTCAGTTCGGTCGGCAGGTGAAAGCCGTGCAGCTCCTCGACCCCGACAGCGAGGCACCAGGCGAATGCGCAGAGGGCAAGCGTGTCTTCCATCTCTGCCACTGTGTCGGCTATGCGGATCTCCACGGTCCCGAGCCCGGCGTTGAGTCGGCAGTCCCACCGCAGTTCGTTCGCGGCCCCGATGGCGGCAGCTCGCTGCATCACTTGGCAGTACTGCTCGTACTCACCCATGTCTGCGAAGGACGGCATCGGCCCTGATCGGGGGACGGCCGACCACAGGGCCATTCGGGTAGAGGCGAGTCCGGTGACCTCACCGTTGCGGAACGGGCTGGAGGCGCTTAGCGCGAGCAGGACCGGGAGCAGTGAGCGAAGGCCCTGTGTTGTCCTCAGGGCGTGATCGCTGGAGGGCATGCCTATATGGACATGGATTCCGTTTGTCATCAACCGACGCGCAGGCCATTGCAGGCTCTCGATGATGTCGCGGTATCGGGGCGCCGATGTCGTGTCAAACTCCGTCGAGCGGGGGACGGCAGGTAGACCCATGCCAAGTAGCGTCGCATCATGCCGATCAAGGACAGGCTGCACCGTGCCGTGGATGGCAAGCAGATCGGCGCGCACCTCGTCGATCGATGTACAGATGCCGGTCACAAACTCGAGCGTCGACTCGAACAGATCGGGGCAGATTCCCCCCCGGGTCAGCGCAGGACGGGTCTCATTGGCGATGCTGGACGCGAGCCGCTGGGGTCGGGATGTTTGCCGATCGATGATGGTGGCCTCGTACTCGACACCCACAGTGCCGAACTCGCTCTCGGCGAATATCACGGGTGGGTCACCGCACCACGTCCTATCACGGACCAGCTACACCCGACAAGTTGTAACGGTCTTGGTAGACCCATCAGTAAACGCACCTCCGGTGCGGGATATCTTTCTTGTTAACAACCGGGAAGTGCCGCGCAATTTTCGACATGGTGCCGTGGTGCCAAAAGATCAAAGTGGATTCTGGTCGGCCTAATACTTCGCCCACTAGGTCTTTTTCATTGCCGTGGGTGTGATCGTCTTCGATCTCAATGTTAAGTCGTCGGGCGGTAGGTATTGCGGTGTCAATCTCGCGCTTACTCTTTGCGTCAGGTGTTGGTCGCGTTGCCAAAATCCGTTCAGGCTTCACAACGTTCGGATGAGCCGGCGAGGGTGCATGAGCGAAAAAGCCAGCTAGCGCGCCGGCGCGAGTCCAACCCAATACCGAAAGTGAGTGACCGTTGTGTTTACCTTCTGCGTTAACACCGTGGGGTTCAGTACCTTCACCTGGTTTCTCACCGTGGCGCACGAGCATTATGACTTCTGGAGCGTTCTCTGGTGACTCTTGGGCCATGGCAGCAGATACTACAGTCGCATGAACCTATGTTTGTGCCACATTTACAAACCTATTGTCGTGACCTTGGAACACGACGCTCGTCTCCACGGATGTTTTCAAACTGGGCGCATTCGAGGCAGAGGCCTTCTCGTTCACTCAAACACAGGTGATCGTGACGAGACTACGGATCAAAAGGTTTGGCGCTCGAGTCTCTACGGGCGCACTTTAGAAATTGTGGTGTTTTTGGGATAAAGAGTTCCTTCTCCTTTCAATCTTCCTTCGATTTCCCGTACTTGCGTTTGAGGATTGCGATGGGGTCTGTTTCCTCTGATTGTTGCGCTGGTCCGAAGAAAGTGAGGAGCGTTAACTGGGTCCAGTAGGAAATATTGCGCAATCCGCCGCGAAAGCTCATGTAATTAATCTAGTCACTCGGTCAGTAACCGCAATATCAGTTTGACTTCCGCCAAGATGAAAAACTTCGCACTGAACCTGCGTGGGGTGGTGTGAGCCAGGGGTAGGGATGGATCTCAGCGAGATTGTCGAACTTGTGAAATGAAGG
>CAITYI010000042.1 GCA_903896585.1 uncultured bacterium | reverse complement strand
TTGAGGTGGCCCAGCCAATTGGCTGGGCCTTCCTCTTTAGGTGAAGGTTTCATCCTTCCCATCACCCCCCATCCCCTCGAGAAACTTCCCGCACAACTTCACGGGACTCGAGGACCTAGGCCAGGGACCAAGGGGCAACAGTGCACCAACAAACAACCTCAACAGCACCGACGCTATCGGCGCAACAAACCCAAAAACACCGGCAAAATCAGACTGTGGACAAGCTGGCCAGACTCACCGTGATGGGCGCGAGATGGAGGAATTCCTAATGCAGCACCATTACAGAAGATGGACCATTTGACGAAGCACATGAATATATTGGGCGAATAATTGAACGGAAAACAAACAGTATCCCCTCACCCAATCAGCACAACCCAATTTTATCCTGAATGCAGCATGCGGTGACCTGATGAGAACAAATTTTTCGGCAACTGTGGCTGTGCTCTTCTGCTCTCACTTACTACCAATTCAAGAGCAAACGATTGCTCTTGTCTCTAAAAGAACCTACGGCAATCATGATTAAGTCAATGAGAGCCCAGATACCTAAACCACCCAATGTGAAAATCATGGCAACCCCCGTTCCTACTTTGCCAACGTAGAACCGATGTATTCCCAATCCTCCCAAGAAGAAGCACAGGAGTAGTGCAACCAGCCTCGAGTTTGGACTCACAGGATTACCGCTTGAATCAACAGTGACTTGCCCTGATGCGTTGGGGGGCGCAAATGCTGCAGATTGTTGGCTTTGGGGTCGGGTTTGCTCCGTCCAGGCCTGACCATCCCAGAACCGTTCCGCTGGATTGCCTTGCGGATCTGGGAACCAACCGGCCATCGCAGTGCCATCGTTGGCAAACCGTTGCTGAGTAGCCACTTGCTGCTTCGCGATACCGGAAACTTGCGCGACTTGAAGAGGCGTACGGTCTCGCTGAATGAATGCAATGAGACCTAACACAAAAGCAACAAACAGAAGCAGGTAGCCAACCCAAAAGAACAGCATGCCTATTCCATTGAAAAAGCCCCACTCACCAAAGTCAGCAAGAGTTCTAAAGATCCCCAATCCAGGAATCGAATACACCGTGATTTGTCCGCCATTGATTGGCAAAAGTGAAACCACAATCGCAGCGAGAACGAGCCATGGCAGTGGCGACCTCTTACCTGCCATGTACAGTGCACCACCAAGTATGGAAAGTATCGCCACCGGGATGAGCGACCATTCAAAGAATGACCAGTTAATCCAAGAAATAATTATGTAGACGAACATCAGGGCACCTGCAACAAGGGCAAGCACCGCACCGATGCTGCCGACGTTGTTCACCTGAGTCTGGCCGGGTGTGAAGTTTCCACCCGTGGCGCCTGAATATTCTGAGGACATAGTCTTCCCTGTCTGTCTACCCGCGGGTTGCCCCTGTCAGGCACATTGGCTTTACAAATTCGCTTTTAGATTATCAGTCGCAGGGCCAACTGACACTGCGATTTCCTTGGATAGTGCCAACGATTCGATCTTGCGTCACCTAGGAGTAAATCCCACGCCTACCAGCCGGGTGAGCGGTCACGAGAAACTGGGGCGCGACCATTAAAAAAGCCCAATTAAATTAGAGCGAAAGCGCTTCTTGGGCACGCTCTCCACGCTTGCGGCCTACCACTGCTCCGAGAATGAGAGCAACTATGGCCACTATCGGGGCGATTAATTCCCAGCCCGAGGGCAACGGGAATACCTGCAACACAAGAATTGCGGCGAGAATCACGATTCCTATTATTGGGATGACTGCCAGCCAACGGTGTGAGCCTGACCAAAGCACTTTCATGGCTGCCGCGCAGGCCGTGGCGTAGGCGGCCGCGATGAGAACCCCTGCCATATCACTCACCATCTCAAAAGCGGAGAAAGAATCGAAGGCAGTTGCGATGGCTGCGAAAATAACCAAGACGAACGCTGCCGCCCCCACGGTGTAGCTCCCACGAATTGGGGTTCCCTGTACGGAAAGTTCGCCAAAGCGCCGAGGCAGAACCGAATCGCGACCGAAGGCGAAGAGAATGCGTCCCCCAGCAATCTGAGCACCAACTAAACAGGCGAATGAGGAAACCGCACCACCCAGAGTAATCAAGTCCCCCATGCCGTCGGCGACATAAACATTGGCAAGGTCACCGGGGAGCGAACCCGAGGCCGAAAACTTTTCAAGTTGATTCGGTGCCGTTCCAAATGCCCACACCGCCACTGTGGTGACAAAAATGTAAAACAAACTCGACAGCACCGTGACGATGATCAGTGCGCGGGGAATAGATTTCTTGGGGTTACTTGTTTCTTCACCTGCGGCCGCAGCGCCTTCAAATCCTGCACTGGAAAGCAGTGCGAAAGTGAGCGCCAGGGCAATCGGGCCGATGGCTACTCCCTCAAATGTGAAAACTGACCAATCGACCGTCTGGCCTTGTGGACCGCCACCATTGGTGAGTTTGGACAATGTGATCCCACAGACTACAACGATCGCGATCATGGTTAGTCCTTCAAGAATGAGCAATACATGACCTAGCGTCTTAATCGTTCGCCCGGCAAGGAATGCGGTGATGGGCACCATCACCAGAGCGATAACGAGTGGGACGAAGCTGGGAAAGGTTGGTCCGCCTAGTGCCTCAATGAGTGAGGTCGTGAATATGCCGAAAGAAACTGCCGTGAGGGACGTAAACGTGACGTAGGCGGTAATGAGCCACAAGCCAGCAGTGGTTCCTACCCGGGGACCAATCTCAACACCTACCAACCCAAAAAGTGAACCTGCTGAACCACGACGCCGAGTCAGGACCACGAATGAATACGCAATGATTCCCAGTGGAATGGCGGCAAGAATAAATGTGAGAGGGACCGCTGCGCCCACTTGTTCTGCAATCGCCTGCGGGTTGAGGGACACCGCCATGCTCGGTCCCATAACCGCCAGTGAAATGGCAACGAGACCTAAGAGACCTAAATTCCTGCGTAAACCGGGCATTCGATTGACCTTTCGTTGAGTCTCTCGAAGATACTCCGCAGAGTCCAAAAGCATTGAGTACCGTATTTCTACGGGGATAGGAGCCACTGCCAACAAACTTTAGATATGGCTCCCCCATCTGGACTCGAACCAGAAACCCTTCGATTAACAGTCGAATGCTCTGCCAATTGAGCTATGGGGGAATGACTAACGGATTTGACTGACGAACACTATCAAGTCAGGGGGCAATCACACTCCGAGGGTGGCTCGCAGTTCCCCTAATGCGCGATCGGCACTGGCCCTGATTTCAGTTGACTGTACATCGGTGTCCGGGTCGAATTCGACCAACCACATCACCCGGTCGCTACCGGGCTCACGCCTACCCACGCACACAACGCTACCGCCAATATCGAGGGGAACCCGCTCGCGAATGAGGACACTTGCCGTGACCCGATCACGCACTACAGGCGGTAATTCGCCCGCCGGATCAAGGTGCAAGGTGATTTTTTCACCGTGGACTGTGTCAATGGTCAACCAGGGTTCTTCCCACCCGGCCCGAGTGATCTCGGTCCAGGCTAGGCGCACCGGTTTGGCGTCAGCAGATGTACCTGCATCTACACCCGAGAAATACAGAGCACGGTCGGTGGCAATGACAACCGGTGGCTGATACTTCGCGGGTCCCATGCCACTTGCCATGATCCGCTCACCCTTGGGCACCCCGAGCGCTAGTGCATCTTGCTTAAGTTGGACTTCATTCGGGTGCTTTGTGAAAAATGGGATGCGGAATGGGGACATGGGTGTGCTACCCCTCACCGAAAGCAATATCTTGCAGACTCCGGCGATACGTCTCCAGGGCAAATAGTTGGCCCATGATTTCAGTGGAGTCACCAGATTCTTCGGCTCGGGTTAACTGTCCGCGAAGTTCTTCAATCCGTTTGGCCGAATCAATTTCTAAAAGGCGCGCAATCATGCCAACCGCATAGCGTTCATCGGTGCCTGCTTCAGCGGGCATGGGTTCTACTGCTAGTTCACGGATTGTTGACCGAATGTCGTCGTCTGGCGCAGCTGCAAGAACGGCATCGATCCACGGCATGCCGTCTCGGCCGGGTTGCGGGCCACCCGCTGAGACAATCGCCTGAAATACAGCGCTCGCTTTGTCGTGGGTGAAAGCTGTTTCCTCGACACTGCCAAACCACTCACTGACCGCCTCCGGGTATTGCAGCGCGGCTTTGAGTGCTTCACGCTCCACCGAAGCGCCGATTGTTGAACGCTTGACTGAAGTGGGTTGCGCCGAGCGCCCGCCCACCGCTTTGATCACGGTGCCTGGATCCATTCCGAGCCAACCGGCAAGTCTGCGCGAGTATTCCGGACGCAGGGTTGAGTCCCGGATCTTGGCAACAATTGGTGCGCTCTCTTGCAGTGCTGCGACCCGGCCTTCAGAGGAGTTGAGGTCGTATTGCGAAAGCACCGACTTGATCGCGAACTCAAAGAGTGGGACTTTGTTCTCAATCAGTGCACGCACGGCTGAATCACCGTGCTGAAGACGAAGATCACAGGGATCAAGACCTGATTTTTCCACCGCAACAAATGTTTGGGAAACAAAGCGCTGATCTTCTTCAAATGCCCTAAGGGCTGCTTTCTGGCCGGCGGCATCGCCGTCGAAGGTGAAAATCACCTGGCCACGCATGCGGTCATCGTCCATGAGTAATCGGCGCAGCACTTTGATGTGTTCGGTGCCAAATGCGGTGCCACATGTCGCTACCGCTGTTCCCACCCCAGCGAGGTGCGCGGCCATGACGTCGGTGTACCCCTCGACAATGACCGCAGTCTGCTCCTTTGAAACTTCCTTGCGGGCAATATCGAGCCCGTAGAGAACTGAACTTTTTTTATAGATCGAAGTTTCCGGGGTGTTGAGGTACTTCGGGCCTTCATCGTCTTCATAAAGTTTGCGGGCACCGAATCCAATGACATCGCCACCCAGATCTCGGATCGGCCACACCAGGCGTCCGCGAAAGCGGTCGTACACCCCCCGATTGCCTTGACTGACAAGTCCCCCGGCAAGTAACTCCTCTTCGGTGAACCCGAGACCCTTGAGGTGTTTGGTGAGTGAATCCCAACCCTGGGGCGCGTAGCCCACACTAAATGTTTGAGCGGCTTGCGCATCAAATCCACGTTCGGTCAGAAAGTTTCGGCCCGTCTCTGCCTCCGGCGAGGACAACTGTTCCTGATAAAACTTTGCTGCGCTTTTGTGCGCCTCCACCAAGCGCTTGCGTTGGCCCTGCTGTTTATTGGGAGTGACCCCACCGTCTACGTACTGCAAAGTCAGGCCAACTTTGTCCGCCAGTTTCTCCACGGCTTCGGTGAAGGAAAGATGATCGATTTTCTGAATGAAACTGAGCAGATCCCCCCCTTCACCACACCCGAAGCAATACCACATGCCGCGACTGGGGGTGACATGAAAACTGGGTGAGCGTTCATCGTGGAAAGGGCACAGACCCTTCATGGAGCCACCACCGGCCGGCTTGAGGGTGACGTACTCCCGGACTACATCGTCAATCCGGGCGCGCTCGCGGACTTCCGCTACATCTTCGTCCCGAATCCGACCTGCCACCCCGGAAGTCTATGGCGCACCGGGTGGGGTGTTCACTTTCACTGTGAACTCCCCATCTTCCACCCCTGCTTTCGACGTTCTCGATGTTGACCAACTCCGGGCCGATACCCGTGGCTGCTCCGAGGTGATCCACCTCAATAACGCGGGCAGTGCACTGCCCCCGGCGATTGTGGTGGACACCATGGTTGGCTTTTTGCGCCAGGAGGAAATGCAGGGCGGTTATGAAGCTCACGCGAAGGCCCAAGGTCGACTGAACAATGTGTATACCTCAATCGCCACATTATTGGCCACTGAGCCAACACACATTGCCCTGACCGAGTCGGCAACATCTTCGTGGGATCGCGCATTTGCAGCCATTGCATTTACCGAACCGTTCACCAGTAAATCCAGAATTTTGGTGTCTTCTTCAGAGTATGCGTCCAATGTCCTGCCGATCATGCAGATCGTAAAGCGCACGGGTGCCACGCTTGAATTCATTGCCGACTCACCCGAGGGTGTCACCGATCTGGACTCCCTTGAAAAACTCTTGGATGAATCCGTTGCACTTGTCGCCATAAATCACTGCCCCAGTCAAAACGGATTGATTAACGATGTCGCCGGGATCGGCGAGATCATTCGATCAAAGAATCCGAATACCTGGTATCTGGTGGATGCCTGTCAATCGGTGGGTCAACTTTCGGTAGATGCACCTGCAATTGGAGCCGACTTTTTATCTGTTACCGGGAGGAAGTTCATGCGCGGACCTCGTGGCACCGGTTTTCTTTATTGCTCCAGCAGGACCCTTGCTGAGTTGGAGCCATTCCCACTGGATCTGCATGGTGGTCACTGGGATTCGGCACTGCACTACTCCGTGCGCCATGGTGCCCGCCGTTTTGAAAGCTGGGAGAAGTCCTATGCCGCACTCCTTGGCCTCGGTGCGGCTGTGGATTATTCCCTTGCCTTGGGAATGAGCGCGATTGAATTGCGGATCACCGAACTCGCTGCGTATGCGCGTGACCAACTTGCCACGATTGCGGGGGTGCGCATTCTTGACCGAGGGGAATCACTCAGCGGGATCGTGACCTTTCTGCATGAAACAACACCTGCAGCCCAAATTGTTGAGCGGTTGCGGGCAGCTGGCATAAATGTCTCACTCGGAACACCAGATTACTCGCAGGTTGATTACCTTGGCCACGGAGTCGAAGCACTTATTCGAGTTTCCCCACACGTGTATAACACGACTACCGAAATCGACACCCTGGTGGAAACGGTGCGCGAACTAACGGCATAGACGGGTATGCCAGTGAGCAATGCTGACATCGGTCAGACTTGCCACTTGATCAATGATCACCCGGAATCGTTCAGCATCTGTTGTGGCGGAATCAAATGTCGGCTTGAGCCAGCGCTCAATCTCGTGTCCATCTGATAATCGAAGGGCATGCACCAACTCGGCAATGATCTCCCTCTGCTTGGCATACTCGGCTTCAGCGCCAGGTCGATTCATGACCCATTTCACTGCAACGGCTTTCATGACGGAAACTTCATCGCGTACTTCATCTGGGACAACCAACTCGGCTTGGTATCGCGTAAGTGGTTTATCACCGTATTGCGATTGCGTCGCAATTTGGGCCGTGACACAGAACCGACCGATTAAATAACTGGTGAAACGCTTGAGCGATGCGACACTCTGCATGGAGCCGTCAAATTCGACAGGCCAATACTCCAACTGCCTAATGCGAGCGAAGGCTTCCCGCAACTGCTCAATGTCGGTATCCGGGCTGTAACGTTCCTGGGCGATCTGACACAGATCATTTACCGTGGCCGGGTCATCGAACTCCCGAATGTGAACGAGGGCGACGTGTACGGCATCCTCGAAATCGTGGACCGAATAGGCGACATCATCTGACCAATCCATGACCTGCTCTTCCAGGCAGGTGCGCTCACCCGGTGCACCTTCACGTAACCAGTGAAAAACTTCGGAATCATCGGCGTAGTAACCGAACTTGGGATTGCCCTCCTTTCGCGCCCACGGATACTTGCAGGATGCATCAAGGGATGCTCTGGTCAAGTTCAAACCAGCTGACTCACCCGTTGGGGTAAATATTTTTGCCTCGAGCCGGCTCACCACTCTCAGGGTCTGCGCATTGCCTTCGAATCCACCAATGGAATTTGCCAATCGGTTGAGTTCGTCTTCACCGTTATGCCCAAATGGTGGGTGCCCGAGATCATGGGCTAGACCTGCGACTTCCACCAGATCAGGATCACAACCCAATGCATGTCCAAGTTCCCGGGCAATTTGCGCAACTTCCAGGGTGTGGGTCAGCCGAGTTCTGGGAAAGTCGGCGATCCCAGCGACTTGGACCTGGGTCTTGGCTGCCAAGCGGCGCAGTGACGAAGAATGCAAAACCCGAGCACGGTCTCGCGCAAATGCGCTGCGAACAGTTTCCTTCACCGGCTCGGTGACCGGACGCGCCACATCAAATTCGCTGTACCCAGTCGGTGTTGCCACGCGCTGACTCTATCTATTCACGACCGTGTTTAATTCGGCGGCAAGATTCCGGGTAGTTGCCATTGGGTATACAGGTAATGGCGAACAAGCCCCACTGCTTCACGTGCCACATATTCCGATGTCAGCGAATTTGCACCATCGAGGAGTGCCGGTGACATGTGGGCATCTATTCCATACTTGCCCGCGGTGACCTGTGACCGAGCCGAGTGAGCGGGGTCGGTCACGATTGTGGCGGTACTCCACCCCAAATCCGACATCAGAGTCGCCACAATGGCCAGTGTGCCCACGGTGTCGGTACCGGTGGGTTGATAGATGACATCGCGGGGGTCGACACCCAATTCCTGTAGTTCTTCGGCGGACTTTTGATACGCCCGCTGTGGACCGGTAATCATGATCACCGGTGCAACCCCATCCTGGTAGAGCTCTGCGGCATGCTTAAGTCGCTCCGATTTGGCCTCTTTTTGATTTCCCCACGCACCGGCGGGATCCATCACAACAATTGTCTGCGTTGTAGTGCGATCATCAATTTGCGATGTCAGCACTATTTGGGCCGCTGCAGCTATCGGGATCAGGAGTAGCAGAGAAATACCGATAGTCAGCACTAGAGTGAAGATTCGGGTTGAAGATGAGATCCCGTCGACATTGGCTGGCATTCCAATATCACTCCGATTCACTGCCCCATGTTCACATGATCAACACGGGAACTGGATGCACGACACCTGACCATCCAAAATCTTGGAAATTGATTAGCCACCACTGGTGGAAAACTCAGCCACGGAAACGTTTAGCCGATCAGACTCGGTGAGGTCACAGCTTTCCAGCCAACCATCGGGTAGTGCCGGGCGCCGTTCACCTGAGGTGCGCCCTCGGGGGCCGGTTCCCACTTCAGAGTTGAAATCCTGCTCAGGATTGATCTGCGCGAGGAGCGCATCCAACTCCGCCAAACTGACAACTTTGCCGAGAGGTTCACGCACGGTGTGGGGAACTCGGAAACCTTTGAGATACCAGGCCATGTGCTTACGAATATCCCGGCAACCTTTGAATTCACCGTAATCCTCCACCAATAATTCAGTGTGTCGGCGCAGGGTGGCCAGCACCACGTCTAGTCGAGGCTCAGGTGGAAGTGGTTCACCTTGGAAAGCGGCCGTCAGTTGCGCGAATAACCACGGCCTGCCTAAGCATCCGCGACCCACCACAACTCCATCTGCACCCGTTTGGGCGATCATGGCGAGGGCATCGGCACCCGTCCAAATATCACCGTTGCCTAAAACCGGCGTGTTCCATTGGCGAAGGTGCTCTTTGAGGTTTGCAATTGCCTGCCAATCCGCTTTACCGCCGTACATTTGCGCGGCAGTTCGCCCGTGCAAAGCCACCCACGCAACACCTGCCCGCGCCGCGCTCTCCCCTGCTTCTAAATACGTGAGGTGAGTGTCATCTATTCCTTTGCGCATTTTCACGGATACCGGCACTTTGCCATCAACAGCTTCAACAACCCGCTCCACAATTTCCCGGAACAGATCACGCTTCCACGGCAATGCACTACCGCCCCCCTTTCGCGTGACCTTGGGAACGGGACAGCCGAAGTTCATGTCAATGTGGTCGGCTCGGTCTTCGTCAATGATTATTCGCGCAGCGGCAGCCATGACCTGCGGATCAACCCCGTACAACTGCACCGAACGCGGGGATTCATCTGGTGCAAAAGTCACCAGGTCCATGGTGGCTTCATTACGTTCAATCAGGGCCCGCGATGTCACCATCTCAGAGACGTACAGCCCTGCACCTTGCTCACGACACAATCTCCTGAAGGCCCGATTGGTGATACCGGCCATAGGTGCGAGAACAACGGGTGGATCAATGATCCGATCTCCCACACTCAGCATTGGGATAGTTTCGCATGTCCTTGCCGAAGAAATACCACGCGTACGGCAGACTCTGATCAGCTAAGGCGCCGTTTGGGCCAACACAGTAACGAGTCATGAGGAGCAACATGTCCCAGGTCCCCCAACGCAGTGTTGTCATTGAAGGAAAAAAGCGCTGGGTTGCTTTGGTTTTCCTGGCACTGGGCGTGGCCATGATCATTCTCGATGCCACGGTGGTGAATGTCGCCATTCCCACAATGGTCACCGATCTGAATCTCACCATCAATGATGCTGAGTGGATTAACGCCGCCTACTCCCTGACATTTGCATCGCTGCTGATTTTCTTCGGTCGTTTGGCCGATCGCTTTGGTCGCAAGTTGCTTTTCATTGTTGGCGTTGTCACATTTATGGTATCCAGTGCCCTCGTTGCCGCATCTGACTCATCCATCACGTTAATTGGTGCACGTTCCCTGCAGGGAATCGGCGCAGCCATGATTTTGCCGGCTTCACTCTCCGTGATCAACACGGTGTTCGTGGGTAAATCACGGGCCGTTGCCTTTGCCGTGTGGGGCGGAACTATCGGTGGCATGGCTGCTTTGGGGCCACTTGTTGGTGGTTGGTTGACCGAATACGCTTCATGGCACTGGGCATTTCTGATTAACATTCCCATTGGCATCATTGTGGTCATTGGCGTTCTCGCCGTTGTCCCCGAAACCCGCGGCGTCACAGACCGTAAGGGTTTCGATATTCCTGGCACGCTCTTGATCACTTTGGGATTACTCGGCATCGTCTTTGCCGTAATTGAAGGTCAGCGTTATGGATGGATCACACCGATCGCCGAATTCAAGATCGGTAGTTGGGTGTGGCCACTTCAATCCGTATCGATTGTGCTGGTCTCAGGTGTTCTCGGTGTGATCGCTTTGTTGGTCATGTTGGTGGTGGAAAAGCGACGACTGGCAGCTGGCAAAGTTGTGATGATTGATCTGCGGTTATTCCGCATCAAGAGTTTCGGCGCCGGCAACGGGGTGGCACTGGTTGTCAGCTTGGGTGAATTTGGCTTGCTCTTTGCGATCCCGCTTTTCCTTCAAGCAACTCGCGGCTACAACGCCTTAGAAACGGGTGTCATCTTGCTGGCACTTGCCATTGGTTCATTTGTGGCATCAGGACTAGGTGCGCCTTTGTCTCAACGCATGGGTCCGGTCAGGGTGCTGCAACTGGGCATGTTGCTTGAAGTAATTGGTATTGCCGGACTCGGATTCATAATTTCCACGGAAATCACCGGCTGGGGCATGGCACCGTGGTTGTTCATCTACGGCATGGGCGTTGGTTTCGCAACCGCCCAACTCACCGGCGTCATTCTTTCGGAGGTTCCAGTCGCCGAGTCTGGCCAAGCCAGTGCGGTGCAGTCCACTGCCCGCCAGGTCGGAGCCGCAATCGGAACGGCAATTATCGGTACCACCCTGCTCATAGGACTAGGGTCAACGGCGGGCCACCTGGAAGACAAGGGAATTCCTGCGGCCCAAGCTCAACAGGTCAGCGATGCCGTTGCCAGTAGCGCAGGTCAAGCAATTCCGTCCCTGGCCAGCCAACCCGATGGCGATGTTCTGGAGGCGGGGGCGGCCGAGGGGTTTGTCACGGCCATTAAGAGTGTGGCTCTGGTGGCCGGCATCATGGTCTTCCTTGGCCTACTCCTGAGTTTCCTGCTTCCCAAGAATTCCGCGCGAGTGGAGTCGGAAGGTTATGAACCACCGGGTGAGCACGCGCGACACGCTTCGACTTAATCAGATCTTCAACCCGCATAATCCCGGGCGTGTGTTAATGTTAATGAAATTCATTACCATTAAGGAGTCCCATGAACCGGTCCGAACTCATTGCCGCCACCGCTGCTCGCTGTGGAGCCACCAACACCACCGCCGATCAAGTGATCAGCGCCATGCAGTCGGTCATTACCGAAGCCCTCGTTAAGGGTGATCGAGTCGCTATCCCAGGGTTTTTGACCCTCGATGTGGCCGAGCGCGATGCCCGCACCGGCCGCAACCCCCGGACAGGCGAACCCATTGAGATCGCTGCTCGGACCGTGGTGCGGATCAGTGCCGGCCAGGCACTCAAGCGCGCGGTTGCGGAGAACTAATTGTGGACCCCGATTCTTCCGGGTGTCTGACAATTGACCAGCGAGGCATCCCCACCAACGTATGCCTGATGTGCGGATCGAATCTCATGCTCATAAAAGCTGTTTTTGAAGATTATGAGTTAGCGGGTTACCTACTTGACGCTGAGTGCGCGGAATGTGGGAGCCCGCTGACCGCACCGTGTCCAGTGGATCGACCCGA
>CAITYI010000041.1 GCA_903896585.1 uncultured bacterium | reverse complement strand
TATCTCGGCACGCATGGAGGCTTTGGCTTCTGATTTGGCCTTGCGCACGAGTCCCAGTGCCGCCTGAGCATTGGCGAGTAGCTGTGGATCCCCTGGGGCATTTCCCATCTGTTCTTCGGGCCACTCCTGCGCGTGCACTGAGCTGTCATTGAACCAAGACCACGTCTCCTCTGTGGTGAATGGAAGAAATGGTGCAAACAATCGAAGTTGAGTGGTGAGTGCCACGTACAGGGCGCTGCGGGCGCTTTGGGTATTCACTCCATCGCTCTCACCGTAGGCCCGTTCTTTGACCAGCTCGACATAGTCATCGGTGAAACTCCAAAAAAATGTTTCGGCGAGGTCAAGTGCTTTTGCGTAATTGAAGTCCTCAAATGCAGCCGTTGCAGACTTCACTGTCTCACCCAGTCGGGCAAGCATTGCTAGATCCAAAGGATCGGTGACCTGTTGGATATCTCCGGAATCTGTGATTGTGAGCACGAACTTGGTGGCGTTCAGAATTTTGATCGCCAGGCGTCGACCGACTTTCATTTGGCCCACATCAAAAGCAGTGTCTGTGCCTGGGCGCCCGGATGCTGCCCAGTACCGGACCGCATCTGAGCTGTACTCGTCCAGCATCTCCATGGGGGTGACAACATTCCCCTTGGATTTGCTCATTTTCTTGCGGTCGGGATCGAGAATCCACCCGGAAATTGCGGCATGCGCCCACGGGAGTTCATGATTTTCCAGGTCGGCGCGCACCACGGAGGAAAATAACCAGGTTCGAATAATCTCGTGGGCCTGTGGGCGCATATCCATGGGAAATACTCGTTCGAAGAGATCGTTATCTCGTTCCCATCCACCGGCAATATGCGGGGTGAGTGAACTTGTTGCCCAGGTGTCCATGACATCGGGGTCACCCATGAATCCACCGGGTTGATTGCGTTGGTCTTCGGTGAACCCGGGAGGGCAGTCGCTACTGGGATCAATGGGGAGGGACTCTTCACTCGGAGTAATCACTGACTCGTAATCAGGATTTCCCTGAGCATCAAGGGGGTACCACACCGGTATCGGGACACCGAAGAATCGCTGGCGCGAGACCAGCCAATCGCCATTGAGTCCTTCGACCCAGTTTTCATAGCGGACCAACATATGTGCCGGATGCCAAATGAGTTCACGACCTCGCGCTAAAAGTTCATCGCGCAATTTTGGATTGCGACCGCCGTTTGTGAGATACCACTGGCGGGTGGTGACAATTTCAAGTGGCTTGTCACCTTTTTCAAAAAACTTTACCGGATGCATAATGGGTTGTGGCTCGCCGATGAGGTCTCCGGATTCCCGAAGAACTTCAACCATGGTCGCCTTGGCGGTAAAACTGGTGGTACCCGCGATGGCGGCAAACCGGTCGCGGCCAGACTTTGCGGTAATCCAACTTGGAATCTCGCTGGTGACTCGACCATCCCAACCGATAATGGGTCGAGTCGGTAGTTGTAATTCCCGCCACCAGGTCACGTCGGCAAGATCTCCAAACGTACACACCATGGCAATTCCCGAACCTTTTTCGGGATCCGCAAGTGGGTGAGCCATGACGGGAACTTCGACCCCAAATACTGGCGTGATTACGTTGGTGCCGAAAAGGGGTTGGTATCTGGAGTCATCGGGGTGTGCGACCAGCGCAACACATGCGGCCAAGAGTTCTGGTCGGGTGGTCTCGATAAAAACTTTTTCACCCGGCGAAGCCGCTTGGGAGAATCCAATTCGATGATAGGCGCCAGGGCGTTCCCGATCCTCGAGTTCAGCTTGGGCAACCGCGGTGCGGAAAGTGACATCCCACAAAGTGGGCGCTTCGGATTGATAGGCCTCACCCCGAGCAAGGTTTCGCAAGAACGCCAACTGGCTGGTGCGCTGTGCATTGCGATCTATGGTTTGGTAGGTCTGATTCCAGTCAATTGACAGCCCCATGCGCCGCCATAAGTCCTCGAACACCACTTCATCTTCAACCGTCAGTTTCTCGCAGAGTTCAATGAAGTTACGCCGAGAAATTGGTTCCTGCTTTTTGGGGTCGGGTTGTGCCGGGGGTGCATATGTTGGGATGTACGGCAAACTTGGATCGCACCTCACACCGAAGTAGTTTTGTACTCGCCGTTCAGTGGGAAGACCGTTGTCATCCCAGCCCATGGGGTAGAAAACTTCGAAGCCACGCATGCGCTTGTAACGCGCAATGCAGTCCGTGTGGGTGTAGCTGAACACGTGACCGACGTGCAGTGAACCGCTCACGGTCGGGGGTGGCGTGTCGATTGAAAAAACTTGATCGCGGGTTTTGGTGCGATCAAAGTTATAAAGACCGGTTTCATTCCAGACCGCGGACCATTTGACCTCGATACCGTCAAGTGACGGCTTCTCGGGAACTTTAGGGGTGCGGGTAAGTGACATGTGGCGAAGTCTATTGACTGAAG
>CAITYI010000040.1 GCA_903896585.1 uncultured bacterium | reverse complement strand
TGACGCAGACACCGGAGTGGATTTCGGCGGCAATCGCAGCCAAGGTGAGTAGGACCCTCGCTTCATCCATTTCTCCCTCAGGTACGGGAAACACAGCGGGGGAGTACCGAGCTTGATTGCGAACAGCAAGATTGTTGAATACAACATCGTGATGAGGTCTTGTGAGTGGAGATGCAACCGGAAGGACGACATCTGCCAGTGAACTTGTAGCAGTGAGATATGGATCCACGCAAATAAGCAGGTCCAAAGATTCGAAGGCCGTGTGAAGTCGGCCACTGTCGGGAGTTGAAACCAACGGATTTCCACCCACCACGAAAACGGCACGAATGTGTTGCCCGGTGTCCGGGTCAGGCGTATCTATTTCTTCGGCCAGTGCAGAAACCGGGAACTCACCGAGCACACTTGCGAGATTTCGAACCCTCGTTCGCCGGCGACCCGGAATACTCACGCCGTGCCCAGTTCCAGAAGTACCCTCTGTGGACGGCCCTCCCGCAACGGCGAGTGGAAACATGACGCCCCCTGGTTTATCGAGGGATCCAATACCGATATTGATGACATCGATTAGCCAGGAACCAACGGTAGCCATCGGGATCACCGTGTCTCCCCAGAATAATCCCGATGTCGTGGTCCCCATTCGCCCATAGACAGCAGCCGAAGGTGCGGACATGAGGGCTCGGGCAATTTCTTCCGTTACATGTGACTCGATACCGGTGATGTGAGCGACCGATTCAGGTGTGAATGGTGCCAAGTGATCCTTGAGGGCACTTAGCTGCTTTGGATCGATCCATGGAAGAGCAGCACCCAGATCAAGTTCGGCTGACCGGTAGATCACATGTGCCAGGGCAGCAAGCCACAGGGCATCGCTGCCAGGGCGAACTGTTAAATGTTGGTCAGCGAATTCCGCCGTTCGAGTTCGAATTGGGTCAACGACAACGACTTTGCCGCCACGCTTACGAAGGGCTCGTAGTCGACCCGGGAAGTCCGCTGTGGTCATCATTGATCCATTAGAAACCAATGGATTGGCGCCAAGTATCAGGAAATAATCGGTCCGGTCAATATCGGGGATAGGAACAGAGAGAGCAGTCCCAAACATCATGGCGGATGCGGCTTGCTTAGGCATTTGATCAACGGTGCTGGCGGAGAATCGGTTTTCGGTTCCCAGAGCCTTAATAAGTGCCGGAAGGATAAAAGCCCCAGAAAGGCTATGCACATTGGGATTGCCAAGAAATATGCCCACCGACTGTGCTCCGTGTTCACGAAGAATTGATCCGAGTCGATCCCGAATAACGCTGAATGCGTTCTCCCACGTGGTTGGCTCGAGTGCACCGAGTGAGTTACGTACCAAGGGGGATCGTAAACGGGTGGGATCGGCGTGCAGCTCGCCGAGCGCTACTCCTTTGGGACAAATAAACCCGTGGCTAAAAACATCGTCTTTATCACCACGGACCGACTCGATGGAGCCGGCGCCTTCAAAAGATGCAATAGTCAAAGTCAGACCGCAATTGGCCTCACATAATGGGCAAATCCGCAAAGCTGATTCAGACATGAGGCCAGCCTGCCATGAACGGCAGGAACTGTCCTCTGATTGCCGTACTAGTGTTCACCCTGTTCCACTGTGGTCGATTCGGCACTGACCATCACGTTGCGCGAGCGTGCAGATTAGCCCCAATTCCGATAAATGTGGTTGCCATGGCTGAGTGGGTTTAGAGAAATCCAGCGTCTTACACTCTCTCAATGCGAGTAGCGCTCCTGGGACTAGTTGGCGGTGCCCTTCTGGCTGCCTCTATTGCCGCACCCCCCGCGGCAATTTCCAATCCTGTGGGCGCAAATCCCCTGAGCGCAAATCCCCTGAGGGCAACGTCAGATTCGGGCGAGAGCTCTCCTAGCGCCGAGGACTCCTCGGGCCCGGAAACCACCGAACCCGACGCAACACCCACCGAACCCGACGCAACACCCACCGAACCGTTCATTGTGGTCGCCCAATCAGGTACCTCCGCTCAGGAGGTTAAAGCTCGCGCCGTGGCACTGGGGGTGTCGGTCGAAACCTTGCTTGAAGGTGTGGTGGAAGGCATTGCCGTTGAATTGACCCCGGAGCAACGCGCAAAAATGGCTACCGAACCGGGCGTGGAATACATTGAGCGCGATACTCCCGTAAATGTTTTTAGTTCGCCCATTCGAACTAATTCCGGGTGTACGGCAACTTCCATGGGAAATATTGATGATTCATCATCGGGATCGGTGCCCCTTGGATTCTCAGTCAACTGGTACGGAACCGCCTATGAAGCCGTAATAATCAATAACAATGGTGGATTGACATTTGACGATTCCCTCGGCGACTTCCGTTCTTTCACCGGCATCAATTTGGATACCACCCTGCGGCCTCTGGTGTTACCGCTTTTTACCGATCTTGACACGACCAGCTCATCGCCGGTTACCTATGGTGCCATCACGGTTGATGGCAAATCCGCGCTGTGTGTCAATTGGGTGAACGTGGGTGAATATCCCGCGAGTGCGGCTCGTCATTCATTCCAACTAGTGCTGATCAATCAGGGATCGGGCAACGTGGACCTAGAGTTCAATTACGGACAGGTGACGACACCGCGCGCAACCAGTAACCCGACTTTCGTAATCGGGTATGCAGATCCCAATGACCGAAGCAACTCGTTGGTGCGCGTTCGCAGCACCGATTCGCCAACTCCTTATATTGATGGCGGAAGTAGTGCGCTCGTTAGCAACAGGTTCCCAGACGGTGCTGCACAAGTTGGTCGTTATACCTATCAAATCCGCCCTACGGTGCCATTACCTGATCCCTCAACGCCGCCGGCCACACCAACTCCTGGCACGGCCAACTGCACCCCCACCGCACAAACTCCAGCTACTTGGGGATTGGATCGGATAGATCAACGTGCCCTTCCGATCGATAATTCATATAGATGCGCGGCCGATGGCACTGGTGTCCGTGCTTACATAGTGGACACGGGTATTTATGCAAATAGCGATTTCTCCGCAAGGTTATTACCGGGCGTTTCCTATGTTCCCGGGGAGTCGAGCACCAATGACTGCAATGGTCACGGTACCCACGTGGCCGGCACCGTGGGTGGCACCAAATATGGCGTTGCCAAGAATGTCAGCCTAATTCCGGTGCGAGTCTTGAACTGCTCTGGATCTGGCTATACAAGTTCAGTTGTTTCGGGTCTGAACTGGATTGCCGGTCTGTACGACGCCGGAGATCCGTTGTTTGGGACTCCGGCCGTGGTAAACATGAGCCTCGGTGGGGGAGTTAGTAAGTCGACCAACGATGCTGTTGCAGCGTTGGTGGCAAAGGGTGTCACCGTAGTGGTGGCTGCTGGGAACTCCAATGCTGATGCATCTGGTTTTAGCCCAGCCAGTGAACCGACGGCAATTACGGTTGGTTCCACCACGAACACCGATTCTCGGTCTTCGTTTTCCAATTATGGCTCTTTAGTGGATATTTTTGCCCCTGGCAGTTCAATTGTTTCGGCGTGGATCTCCAGCAGCACCTCAACTGCAACGCTCAGCGGTACTTCCATGGCCGCCCCCCATGTAGCCGGGGCTGCTGCTGTCTATCTGAGTCTCAATAACACAGCAACGCCAGCGCAAGTAGATACCGCATTAAAAAATGTCGCCACGGCTAATACGGTGGGCAATCCCGGTTCAGGTTCGCCTAATTTGCTCCTGTACGCGCGGTCATTTACGGTGGCGCCTCGACTTGATTCCATCTCGCCGGTGAGCGGGTCGACAACGGGAGGAACCACCATCACGGTGTCGGGTGGTAATTTCACGGGGACAACCGGGGTGACCGTGGGCGGAACCGCAGCAACAAGTTTTACCGTCGTCAGTGATTCATCTTTAACCTTGGTAACGCCACCCGGGTCTGCAGGAGTGGGTTCGATATCGGTGACCAATGCCAGTGGTACTACGGCCTTGAGCAATGCCTTCACGTACACCGACGGTTCTTGCACCGCACCTACTATCAGCGCTCTATCGGTGAGCCGGGGTGCAGCCGATGGCACGACGGCGGTCACAATTACCGGATCAGGATTCACGGGGGCGAGCGCTGTCACATTCGGTGGGCGGCCCGCTTCGTTTACGGTGGTGAGCGCAACTTCAATCACCACCACTGCCCCGGCGAACTCCGTCTCTGAAGTGAATGTGGTGGTGAGCACGAGTTGTGGGGCTAGTTCTACGGTCACCCCCTTCGCCTATCTCAGTCCACCCACCATTAGTTACCTCAGTACAGATGGTGGTCCGACTGCAGGTGGAACATCGATCGTTATCAACGGTGCCGAATTCACAACTGATTCCTCGGTAACGTTCGGCGGGAATGCGGTTACGTCCTTGACGTATATCGGTTCCACGCAGTTAAGAGTGGTCACACCTGCAGGCAGCGGAACAGTTAACATCGTGGTTACCACGCCGGGCGGAACTGCGACCTCGACCAACGCCTTTTCCTACTATGGAGCACCTACCATCGCGAGTTTGTCCACGACCTCAGGGCCGGCGACCGGAAGTACCGGATTACGCCTGTTTGGTACCAACCTCGAGTCAACCCAGTCCATTACATTTGGTGGGAGTTCTGCAACATTCTTTGTCTTTGCGCCCACTGAAATTTATGTCTTCACTCCAGCTCGAGCAGCGGGCACCGTCGACGTTGTGTTGACGGCGCTTGGTGGAGCCGCGACATTAGCCGGCGGGTTCACCTACACCGCGGTGGCATCAAGTGGGGGTGGTGGCGGCGGATCCAGTAGCGGCGGCGGATCCAGTAGCGATACATCGGGTGGCGGCGGCGCGGTTGCTGACGACGAAATCACTCCAACGCAAACTCCCGTGACCACAAATCAGGTGGCACGCCCAGGTGAGTTTCAGATTGTGGATTCCACGGGGGCACCTCTGCAGTTGCGCAAGGCAGAACTGACGAGCCAAGGTTTTTCGATTGCGGGCTCCAATTGGGAGATAACCGGGCAAGGGCCGTTGAACTCGACAGGCCAGAGTGTTGCCCCCGGCCAGCGAATGACAATTAGCGGTTCCGGTCTGCAACGTCTCACCACGACCGGTATCTATATTCTGTCGAATCCAATGTGGGTGGGTGCTGGCATTGTGGGCTACGACGGCAATTTCACCGCCTCCTTCATGATTCCCCAACTACCCCCAGGTAACCACACCCTTCAAATCAACATGGTGCGTCAAGGACAGCTTCCGGTGAGTGTGGCTCTGGGAATGAATCTCACCGGAGCAGGTGCGGCGCCGGCGAAATCCCCACTTGTGAGTGACAGCGCTTCGGTGCCAAAGAGTCCGCGTGCTGACTTGGTGTTCTTCTCCCCGGGGAGTGCCACATTATCCAAAACTTCCCTAGCCAAACTGCGAAAACTGACCAGCGGTGGGCAGCTCTCGGGTGCCTCAGTGAAAGTCACCGGATTCACCACAGCAGGATCTCAAGGGACATCCTCCGCCGTGGCCAAGCGGCGTGCGCAGGCGATTGTGAACTACCTCGCTCGGCAAGGAGTGACGGCAACTTTCAGTGTTGAAAATGGTCTCAGTGGTATTCAAGGACGCTCCGCGCTAATCCGAATCAGTCCATCAGCAACCGCCATGTCTGGCAGTTCTGACAGTGTGTCTGCTCTGATTGTGAGATACAACAAGGGTGTGAAACCTTCTGGTAAAGCCCCCATTACTGGAGTTGAGCAAGTGACTGAGGTCTCACAAAACTCATTGACGCTCGGCTCCTATCTCGGCCTGCGCATGTATCTCGTCCAGTTCGCCGCACCCGTGTCTGTATCGCTCGCGGAGAAGGTGGCTGCGCAAATAACCAAGTCAACCAAAGTGGACTTCGCAGAGCCTGATCGTCCGGTCGGCATTAGCGCGCAAGGTAATTGAAATAAGTTTCGAGAAGGAAGAAATCTTTCCAACATCATTTTTTGGTCATAAGACCGGATAGTTCTCTTTCAATTGCCTTGCGGCGCACGCATCAATTTGAGTTTGATCAGTGGCGACTGTCGAGCTGTTCTTGGTTTGTCTTGGCCATTCCTGGGTGATGCAGTACACCGCCGTGGGCCACCGGATCCTGATCGAGGAGTTCGTACTCGTGAAGTGGTGCCTCTAGTTCGGCACCGTGTGCGGCGTGAGCTTGACCCGCTTCGATCTCTGCTTGGCTTGGCTTTTCGATGTTGTCGCCAAGGAAAAAGACCGACAATTTGTGACGTAGATTTTGGATCGGGTACATCTTGTTCTTCACGCCATCGGCATCGGCTTTGGCCGGAGCCGGCAATACACCCAGATCCTCTTTGCCACTAATGACTGCGAGTTCTTTTTCGTTGAGGGGGAGATGGACCTCAATGAACTCACCGTGTGGGAGTCGAAGTACCCGTCCGGATTCATAGCCATGGAGGAGCTTCTCTCGATCCTTGCGCTGCAAGCCGAGGCAGATCCGTTTAGTTATGACGAACGAAAGTGGGGGGGCAACGATGAGCATGATCCGCAGAGTCCAACTCAGGGAATTGATACTGAGATCGAATGCCGTTGCCACGATGTCATTGCCGCCGCCAATCCACAGAATGCCGTAGAACACGATTGCC
>CAITYI010000039.1 GCA_903896585.1 uncultured bacterium | reverse complement strand
TTTCCACAGGCTCCCCGCATTGACTAATACGTTGGTCTTGTGGACCAGCGTCACGTGTTTGCGACGTTTACTGGCTCGTTCGAATGCATCGCGCACAATCCGCTCAACTCCAAATGCGGTATTGAGGCTTTCCTCGACCGCTACCTCCTGGGGGGTGCCTTTGCGCAGAACGCCGCCGGCTCCTACATAAGGACCTTCTGTGCCCTCGCGGCACACCACGAAATCAATATCGGCTGGGCTCTTACCTGCAAGTGGGCCGACGACACCCGGATACAACTTGACCGGGCGCAGATTGACATGGTGATCCATGACAAATCTAAGTGGCAGCAGCACTCCCCGCTCGAGTACCCCAGGAGGGACTGACGGATCGCCAATTGCACCCAACAATATTGCATCGTGTGATCGCAAATCTTCAATGACCGATTCAGGCAATAACTCCCCGGTTTCGTTGTACCTGCGGGCCCCCAGGTCGTAGTCGGTGGTCTCGAATTCACAATCGGCATAGATTGCAACCGCTTGGAGAACTTTGACCGCCTCTGCGATCACTTCAGTGCCAATGCCGTCGCCCGGAATTAACGCAATGGAATATGAACGAGTCATGGACGCAGATTAGTCAGTCCGATACCCCGAGATTACCTCGGGATAAACACTCGGGAGTCACCCGATTGATTTTGAATCCCTTCACACACTTGAGGCGGATCAACCTGCGGTGCTAGGCTGCAGGGATTATGGGCATTAATCCTTCACGGCGGCAACGGGTTTTCCTTGACCTCCTGCTTAATAGCCGCGCCGAGGCCTAGACCGCCGGATCCTCGTCGCGGGAGTTCATAGCACCGGGGGACCCTCAGAAACTCAACCGCGGAGGACCACGTGTCTCATAACTTCAACGAACAGAACATTCAAAAAGCTTCACCGATGCCGATTCACCGATATCGACCATTTACCCCTATCGAATTGCCTGATCGCACCTGGCCACAGAAGACCGCAACCCAAGCGCCCCGCTGGTGCGCGGTGGACCTTCGAGATGGCAACCAAGCTCTCATTGACCCCATGACGCCCGCTCGGAAGATGGCCATGTTTGACCTGCTCGTAAGCATGGGTTACAAGGAGATAGAAGTTGGGTTTCCCTCAGCATCCCAGACAGATTTCGATTTCGTTCGTCAAATTATTGAGCAGGATCGGATCCCAGATGACGTGGTCATTCAGGTTTTAACCCAATCGCGCGAACACTTAATTGAGCGAACATTCGAATCGCTCATCGGCGCCAAACAGGCAATAGTGCACCTATACAACTCCACCTCAACACTGCAGCGGCGAGTGGTTTTCGGCCTGGATAAAGCCGGTATACGCGATATTGCCGTCCATGGAGCAGAACTGTGTCTAAAGTACGCGGCAGAAATTACCCCCGACACTGAGATTTACTTTGAATACTCGCCTGAGTCTTACACGGGCACGGAATTGGAATTCGCTCTTGAGATCTGTGATGCCGTGACGGACGTGTGGCAGCCAACGCCGGATCGAAAGGTGATCTTGAACCTCCCCGCCACGGTAGAAATGGCAACTCCCAACGTGTACGCCGATTCCATTGAGTGGATGCACCGAAATCTTGCGCGCCGGGACAGCATCGTCTTATCACTTCACCCCCATAACGATCGTGGCACCGGCGTTGCCGCTGCCGAATTGGGATACCTTGCAGGAGCTGACCGAATCGAAGGTTGCCTATTCGGCAATGGCGAGCGCACTGGGAACGTGTGCTTGGTCACTTTGGGCATGAACTTATTTAGTCAGGGCATTGATCCTCAGATTGATTTCAGTAACATCGATGAAGTTCGGAGAACAGTCGAGTACTGCAACCAAATTCCTGTTCATGAACGACACCCATATGGCGGAGACTTGGTTTTTACCGCATTCTCAGGTTCACATCAGGACGCAATCAACAAGGGCCTCAATGCCATGAAGGCCGATGCCGATGCCGCTGGAATTAGTGTCGACGACTTCACCTGGAATGTCCCCTACCTGCCCATCGATCCACAAGATGTTGGTCGGACCTATGAAGCTGTGATTCGAGTGAACTCTCAATCTGGTAAGGGTGGTGTGGCTTACATCATGCGAACCGAACATCGTCTTGATCTCCCTCGAAGATTACAGATTGAATTTTCCCAAGTAATTCAGCGAGTTACGGACTCCGAAGGCGGTGAAGTTGCACCGAGTGCCATGTGGGAAACGTTTAGCCACGAGTACCTCCCCGATCCACAGTCCCCATGGGGACGCTTTTCGCTTGTCAGCATCAAACAAGACTCTGATGTGGACGGTGAAACTTCCGTGGTCGCGGTAATAACAGATGGAGAAGACCTCGTGACAATCTCTGGAGTCGGTAATGGCCCCATCGCTGCCTTCTGCGCAGCACTTCACTCACATGGAATTGATGTACGAGTTCTGGATTATGCCGAACATGCCATGAGTTCCGGTGGAGATGCAACTGCTGCTGCCTACCTTGAGTGCGCAGTCAATGGCAAGGTTCTCTGGGGAGTGGGCATTGATCCATCGATTACTACATCGTCATTAAAGGCGATTATCAGCGCTGTAAATAGATCCGTTCGCGGATAGATTTACTAGAGATTGACCGCTCGACCAGAGTGCGCCTGAATTTCCGAAACAATCAGATCAATTGATTCGGGAGCAATTTCTGAGTCAACGGTTAAAGCAATGAGTGCATGTCCCGTGTCATCGCGGCTGACCTGCATGCCCGCGATATTGACATTTTCTCTACCTAAGAGATTACCGACAACTCCAACTACACCGGGTCGATCGTGATACCGGAAAAAGGCCATATGTTGACTGAGCGGGACATCGACACTGAAATTGTCCACTTCCACAATTTTCTCAGCGAAACGAGAACCCGTGACAGTGCCTGCCACTCCAACCTTTGTGCCATCAGTGAGGGTCAAAACAACTCTCACGAGGTTTCTATGGTCATCAGATGTTTTGTCGGTGGTCAAAACAACTTCGACCCCTCGAGCCTCTGCCAAGACCGGTGCATTCACAAACGAGACCGGGTCATGAACCAAAGTCTGGAAGACTCCCTTTAAGGCGCTGAGCTCCAGAACACGAACATCATGATCGGCAACATCGCCCAGCACAATGACATCTACCCGTGCAACAGCCGCGGGCGCTAGTGAACAAGCAATAGCACCCAATTTTTCGGCAAGGGGAACAAGAGGCTTGAGATCCTCGTGTAGTTGGCCACCTTGCACATTAACGGCATCGGGGACGAGCTCCCCAGCAAGTGCCAATCGGACGGAGCGGGCAACCGAGATACCAGCTTTCTCTTGGGCTTCATCGGTGGATGCGCCTAAGTGGGGAGTCGCAACAACATTCTCGAGCGTAAACAGGGGTGAATCGGTACAAGGCTCTTTTGCATAGACATCGATTCCAGCGCCCGCAACTCGACCTTCGATCAGCGCCTGGTAGAGCGCCGTTTCATCGACGATTCCCCCACGAGCAGCATTCACAATATGCACAGTCGGTTTGGTCTTGTGTAATTCTTCATGGCCGATTAACCCGATGGTCTCCGGTGTCTTAGGAAGATGGACAGTGATGAAATCACTTTCCGCGAGCAGTTCATCCAGAGTAACCATGCGAACCCCTAATTGAGCTGCCCTAGCCGGTTGCACATAAGGATCGTACGCAATGAGTTGAACACCAAAAGAGCTCAATCGTTGTGCGACGAGTACTCCGATTCGGCCCAGTCCGACAATCCCGACGACTTTGTCGGCAATCTCAACGCCCGTGTACTTACTGCGCTTCCACTCACCCTTATGGAGGGCTTCATTTGCCGGAACGATATGCCGCGCACTTGCCAGCATCAGGGCGACAGCCAACTCGGCCGCGCTCACAATATTTGACGTTGGAGCGTTCACCACCATGACACCTGCTTGGGTGGCGGCCTTGACATCTACATTGTCTAACCCAACTCCAGCTCTAGCAACGACCTTGAGTTGCTTTGCGGCTGCAAGTGCCTCAGAATCGACCTGCGTGGCAGATCGCACGAGCAACGCATCCACATCCACTATGGCAGAAAGTAACTCTTCTCGATTGGCACCGTCACAGTGAACAATGTCAAAATCTGGACCTAGGGCTTCAACCGTGGCGGGTGATAATTCTTCGGCAATAAGAACTTTGGCTTTGGACACCGGTCAAGTCTAATGCGGCCAAAATCACTCGTCTCAGGAGGTAAACAGGGCTACCTTTGAGCAGTTCCCTCAACGTAATCTTTATCGCCACCCGATACCCAAGACATCATGGATCGGAGCTTGCGCCCGACTGCTTCGATGGGGTGCTTTTCTCCCTTGGCACGTAATTCCAAGAACTCCGAACTGCCGTTGTTGTAGTCAGTGACGAAGCGATCCGCGAATGAACCATTCTGAATATCCGCAAGAACTGCTTTCATATTCACTTTGACGTTCTCGTCAATAACGCGCGGGCCGGATACGTAATCGCCGAACTCAGCCGTGTCAGAAACACTCCAGCGTTGCTTGGCAATACCGCCTTCGTACATAAGATCAACTATCAGCTTAAGTTCATGCAGACATTCGAAGTAGGCAACTTCTGGTTGGTAGCCAGCTTCAATCAGAGTCTCAAATCCATACATGACAAGCTGCGACGCCCCTCCGCACAAAACCGCCTGCTCGCCAAAGAGATCAGTTTCGGTCTCCTCTGTAAACGTGGTCTTGATACCTCCAGCTTTCAGACCGCCAATAGCGGCGGCGTAGCTCAAAGCCAATGCCAATGCTTGACCGGAATGATCCTGCTCAACCGCGATGAGTACCGGGACTCCTCGTCCCGCCGAGAACTCCCGACGGACCAGGTGGCCGGGGCCCTTTGGCGCCACCATGCATACATCTACAAATGCTGGAGGTTTAATGTACCCGAATCGAATATTGAATCCGTGCGCGAAAAAGAGTGCGTCACCCTCTTGCAGGTTCGGAAGAATAGATTCATCGTATAGCTTTTTCTGAACGGGATCTGGCACTAACATCATGATGAGATCTGCTTCGGCAGCCGCTGTTGCTGGATCCACAACTCTTAGTCCAGCAGCTTCCGCTTTAGCACGGCTCTTGGATCCTTCTGCCAACCCAACGCGAACATCCACCCCTGAATCCGACAGAGACAGCGCATGGGCATGTCCTTGACTTCCGAATCCAATAATGGCTACTTTCCGCGACTTGATCAGATCAAGATCAGCATCGGTTTCATAAAACATGACGGCCATGGAGCTCTCCTTATTTGTTGAGTGTTGGATTTCGAGTGTTGAGTATGAGTACGAGGCTTGAATTAATGCTTAAGCTGATTTATCTGCAGATCTAACCGTACGGTCACTGATTGAGCGAGAACCCCTACCCATAGCGACCATGCCTGACTGCACCAGCTCTCGGATGCCATATGGCTCAAGCACCTTCAACAGTGCGCTGAGTTTTTCGTGTGCCCCAGTAGCCTCGATGGTGACTGCATCGTGAGCGACATCGACCACCTTGGCTCGAAATAGTTGTACAGTCTCCAATATGTGGCTGCGCGTCTCGAGATCTGCCTTGACTTTGACCAGCATAATTTCGCGCTGAACGGATTGATCGGGCTCAAGTTCCACAATCTTCAAGACATTGATTAATTTGTTGAGCTGCTTGGTAACTTGCTCAAGCGGAAGATCTTCCACATTCACCACAATGGTCATGCGAGAAATATTAGGCACCTCAGTTGGACCCACCGCCAGAGACTCAATATTGAATCCTCGACGCGAGAATAAACTCGCAACCCTTGCGAGCACCCCAGGTTGGTCCTGCACCAATACGGACAAGGTATTTCTGGACACTATTCCTCACTCCCCCACTCGGGCGCAATTGATCGGGCATACATGATCTCGTCATTGCCTGTCCCCGCAGCAACCATTGGCCACACCATGGCATCGCGGTGCACCACGAAGTCAATTACCACTGGAGCATCGTTGAGGCTCATAGCTTTTTCGATGACTGAGTCAACTTGATCAGGCGAGTCGCACTGAAGCCCATGGGCGCCATAAGCCTCCGCCAGCTTCACGAAGTCCGGGAACCTGTGTGAATGCAAGTCGGTATTCGAATATCGCTCGTTATAAAACAAGGTCTGCCACTGACGAACCATTCCCAAACTTGAATTATTGATTAAAGCCACTTTGATTGGGATGTCGTTAATTGTGCAGGTTGCGAGCTCTTGGTTGGTCATTTGGAAACAGCCATCGCCATCTACCGCCCACACGGTGGCATCGGGTCGACCGACTTTTGCACCCATGGCCGCAGGTACGGCATACCCCATGGTGCCCGCGCCACCGGAGTTCAACCACGTGCCCGGAAATTCATAGCCGATGAACTGCGCAGCCCACATCTGGTGTTGACCAACGCCCGCCGCGTAGATGGACTCGGGTCCGGAAATCTTGCCCAGCCGCTCGATTACATATTGGGGAGAAAGAGAACCATCGTCTGGCAGGTCGTAGCCGAGTGGATAAGTCTCCCGCAGTCGATTGAGTTGAACCCACCATCCCTCGTAGTCACCACGAACACCTTGATCCATCTCGGCTTGAAGTGCGGTAATCAGCTCCGGAATAACCTCGGCTACATCCCCAACAATGGGTATATCGGCATGACGATTTTTGCCGATTTCTGCGGGGTCAATGTCGGCGTGAATCACCGCGGCTTTAGGCGCAAATGTAGCTAATTTACCCGTCACTCGATCATCAAATCGGGCGCCAAGTGTGATCAGAAGATCAGCCTGCTGTAGGGCGCCGACAGCTGCCACTGTTCCATGCATTCCGGGCATTCCTAGGTGCTGTGGATGTGAATCTGGAAACGCGCCACGCGCCATCAGCGTCGTCACTACCGGGATTCCGGTGAGATCGGCTAATTTACGAAGTGCCTCAGATGCGTTTGCGCGAATAACACCGCCACCGACATAAAGCACCGGCTGCCGTGAACTAAGAATAAGTTTGGCCGCTTCCCGAATCTGCTTGGAATGCGGTCGTGTCTTCGGGTGATACCCGGGCAGATCTAACTCTTCCGGCCAATTAAAAGTTGTCATGGCTTGCAGGGCATCCTTGGAAATATCAACAAGAACCGGACCTGGACGGCCAGTTCCTGCAATGTGGAATGCCCTGGCGATCGCCATGGGGATTTCATCCGCATTGGTTATGAGGAAATTGTGTTTAGTAATTGGCATGGTGATTCCGCGGATATCAGCCTCCTGGAACGCATCGGTGCCAATGGCGGCACTTGGTACCTGACCGGTGATCGCCACCATTGGTACTGAATCCATATAAGCATCAGAGATTGGAGTGACTAAGTTGGTAGCGCCAGGGCCACTGGTGGCCATGCACACACCCACCCGACCGGTGGCTGAGGCATACCCTTCTGCGGCATGACCCGCTCCCTGCTCATGGCGAACTAAAATGTGGCGGATCTTGGTTGAATCCATCATCGGGTCGTAGACCGGGAGGATCGCCCCTCCCGGAATACCAAATACCACCTCGACACCTGCCGCTTCCATCGATTGAACCAGGCTTTGCGCTCCGGTGATCTCTTGCGTCATGTCCATTCCGTTCTCTTGGTCGGGCCTGGTCTCTTGGTCGGGGCTGGTCTCTTACTCGGGGGCTTGCCGTTGTGGATCAACTTTAATGAAAAACCCCCCGGACCCGGAGTGGGTTGCGGAGGGCTGCGCGTAGGGGTGCTGCTTAGCCCACGCGCCTAATAACTACTACTGAAGATTTCAAGGTCACGGGTAAACAATAGCCCCAGGTGTCTGGCATGTCACCCCGAGGTCTGAAATCAGTCACACACGGCGCCACGAGAGGCACTTCCCACCAACTTGACGTACTTCGCGAGCACTCCGCGGTCATACCGAGGGGGCAACGGAGTGAAGTGTTCCCTGCGCTGAGCCAATTCGGCGGGTTCCACGTGGAGCTCCAACTGACGAGTGGTCAAATTGATGGATATCCGATCCCCATCCTTGACCAGTCCAATGGGGCCACCATCAACAGCCTCGGGTGAAACGTGACCAACGCACAATCCGGTGGTCCCTCCGGAGAAGCGGCCATCAGTTATCAGGAGAACTTCTTTACCGAGACCGGCGCCTTTGATGGCACCCGTGATCATGAGCATTTCCCGCATTCCGGGGCCGCCCTTAGGCCCTTCGTAGCGGATAATGACAACATCTCCCGCACTAATCGTGCCATCTTCTAATGCTTTCATTGCAGACTGCTCACGCTCGAACACGCGCGCTCGCCCTTCAAAGAAGTCAACATCGACCCCAGCATTCTTTACCACTGCGCCCTCTGGTGCTAGTGATCCGCCGAGGATTGTTATTCCACCACTCGTTGCTATTGCATTTTTTGATGCATACAAAATGTCGCCATCAGGATCTGGTGGATTTATTGAAGCTAAGTTCTCCGCCATGGTTTTTCCCGTGACAGTGAGACAGTCACCGTGGATAAGACCTGCATCAAGAAGTGCCCTCAGGATTACCGGCACTCCGCCGACCCGATCCACATCGCTCATGACATAGCGACCAAATGGTTTAACGTCCGCGAGTAGCGGAACCTTGGAACCAATACGGTGGAAGTCATGTAGTTCGAGCTCCACATGAGCTTCGTGAGCAATCGCCAGGAGGTGGAGAACCGCATTCGTCGATCCGCCAAAGGCCATGACCACGGCTATTGCATTTTCCAAAGACTGCCTGGTGATGATGTCTCTCGTTGTTATGCCCTGCCGGATCAGTTCGACAACAGCCTCCCCTGAATGGCGCGAAAAACCATCACGGCGACGGTCTACGGCAGGCGGAGCCGCAGAACCGGGCAGTGACATCCCCATGGCTTCTGCCGCACTTGCCATGGTGTTTGCGGTGTACATGCCTCCACAGGCGCCTTCACCCGGACAAATTGCCCGCTCAATTGTGTCGACGTCCTCGCGCGACATCAATCCGCGAGCACAAGCACCCACAGCCTCAAATGCGTCGATGATGGTGACATCTTTTTCAGTGCCATCGGAGAGTTTGACGAATCCGGGCAAGATAGACCCCGCATAGACAAAAACTGAAGCCAAATCCAGTCGAGCCGCGGCCATGAGCATTCCTGGGAGAGATTTATCGCAGCCTGCAAACGTCACCATGCCGTCAAGGCGCTCGGCCTGCATGACCGCTTCTACCGAATCAGCAATAATCTCTCGGCTCACGAGTGAAAAATGCATGCCCTCATGCCCCATGGAAATGCCATCAGAAACCGAGATGGTTCCAAACTGCATGGGAAATCCGCCGGCCGAAAAAACCCCTTCCTTTGCTGCAATCGCGAGGCGAGCCAGGGACAGATTGCATGGCGTGATCTCATTCCAACTCGATGCAATACCAATCTGCGGCTTTGGAAAATCTTCGTCCGTCATGCCAACCGCTCGCAGCATTCCTCGTGCTGCCGTCCGCTCAAGACCCTCGGTGACATCAGAGCTTCGAGGCTTCATATTGGGAGGCGTTGAGTTCGGCATGTCTTGTCCCTATCTACTTGATTACTAAATCTACTTGATTATTAAATCTACTTGATTATTAAACCTACTTGACCGGATCACTCAGAAATACCCAGTAGCTCAAATAAAAGGCCTCGGACTTTGGCCGCATCGGCCTGGCCTTGGGTTGCTTTCATGACTGCTCCCACAATCGCACCCGCCGCTTGTAACTTTCCTGACTTAATCTTCTCAGCGACATCAGGCTGCTCAGCCAAAGCTTGCTCAATGGCCGCGATCAAAGAAGTGTCATCGCTGACCACTTTCAAGCCTCGCCGGGAGATTACTTCCGCAACTGAGCCTTCGCCTGCGATAACACCTTCAAAAACAGAACGGGCAAGTTTGTCGGTGAGGTCTCCACTTGCAATGAGACTTTCAACTTGACGAATATCCAATGGCTGGACAGTGAGATCTACTAGATCGCATCCGCGTTCATTTGCTATCCGCGAAAACTCACCCATCCACCATTTTCGGGCCGCTTGCTCACTCACGCCAGAGTGAATGGTCTGCTCAATGAGATCAAGCGCCCCCGCATTGACCAAGCTCGCCATGTCAAAGTCACTGATACCCCAGACCTGCTGTAATCGTGCCCGACGTACCGAGGGAATCTCCGGCAAAGTGGTTCGTAATTCGCTGATCCACTCCTCTGATGGGGCAACAGGAATGAGATCTGGCTCGGGGAAATAGCGGTAATCCTCAGCCTGCTCCTTTGATCGACCCGAAGTGGTGTTGCCTGTTTCCTCGTTGAAGTGACGAGTCTCCTGAACAATTCGGTTGCCATCGCGCAGGCGCTCAGCTTGACGGATCATTTCGGTCCGTACGGCTCTTTCAACAGACCGCAGGGAGTTCACATTCTTAGTTTCGGTTCGAGTACCCCATGATTCACCGGTTCGAGCGAGGGAGACGTTGACATCGCAACGAAGTGAGCCCTCCTCCATGCGGACATCGGATACACCCAGCGCACGCATGAGTTCGCGAAGTTCTGTGACGTACGCTTTGGCTACATCGGGCGCTAAACTTCCAGTGCCAGCAATGGGCTTAGTGACAACTTCGATTAATGGGATGCCGGCCCGGTTGTAGTCAACGAGTGAATGTGTGGCTCCGTGTATTCGCCCAGCTCCCCCACCATGGGTCAACTTCCCGGTGTCTTCTTCCATGTGGACGCGTTCAATCTCCACTCGAAAGACCCGAGGTCCATCTTCAGTGATAACGGTTACGTCAAGAAACCCGTTGATACACAAGGGTTCGTCATATTGAGAAATTTGATAGTTCTTTGGCATATCGGGATAGAAATAGTTCTTGCGAGCAAAGCGCGACCATGGAGCAATCGAACAGTTCAGGGCCAGACCCATGCGAATTGTGGATTCAACCGCAGTGCGATTGACCGCGGGCATGGAGCCAGGTAGCCCCAGACACACCGGACATACGTGCGTATTGGGATCGCCACCAAATTCGGTTGAGCATCCGCAGAACATTTTGGTCTGCGTGCCAAGTTCAATGTGTGTTTCCAATCCGATAACCGGCTCAAACTCAGCGATTACGTTGTCAAATGCAGTCGATGTCATAACGCCGGAGCCTCCTCAATTAACAAGCCACCCCATTGGTCAACGAGAGCAGCTTCGAGTGCCGAGCCCACGCGGTACAGCCGATCATCAGCCATGGCTGGTGCAATGATCTGCAAGCCAACAGGTAGACCATCTTCGGGAGCCAGCCCTATGGGGAGTGACATAGCGCAGTTTCCAGCGAGATTCACCGGAATTGTGGCAATATCGTTGAGATACATGGCCAAGGGATCATCAAGTTTTTCCCCAATTTTGAAAGCAGTGGTCGGCGCAGTTGGTGAGACTAGAACATCGACGTGTGAAAAGGCTGACTCAAAGTCTCGCGTGATCAATGTGCGAATTTTCTGGGCTTGCCCGTAATAAGCATCGTAGTATCCGCTTGAGAGTGCATACGTCCCAAGCATGATCCGTCGCTTAACTTCTGCGCCGAACCCTGCCTCTCGAGTTGCACTCATGACCTGCTCAACTGAATTACTTCCGTCATCTCCTCGCCTAATTCCAAATCGCATTCCATCAAAACGCGCGAGATTGCTGGAGGCTTCAGATGGAAGTATCAGGTAGTAGGCACCCAGTGCATACTGAAAGTGCTCACAAGAAACTTCAATAATCTCTGCGCCAAGCCCCGCTAGCAGATCAAGGGCCGCATTGAAGCGCTCCAGCACCCCACGCTGAAATCCTTCCCCCTGTAACTGCTTGATGACCCCAATTTTCATTTGGCGAACATCGGCTGATAAAGCCGCCTGAATAACGTCTGGCACCGGTGAATTGATGGACGTAGAGTCACGTGGGTCATGGCCGGCAATGATGGAATGAAGAAGTGCCGTGTCCATGACATCGCGCGCACAGGGGCCCGCTTGATCGAGGGAAGAGGCGAGAGCCACAATTCCGTATCTCGAGACTCCGCCGTAGGTGGGTTTGACACCAACCGTCCCGGTGACCGCCGCGGGTTGCCGGATGGATCCCCCGGTGTCAGTACCAATTGCGAGGGGCGACTGAAAACTTGCTACGGCAGCCGCAGATCCACCACCCGAACCTCCCGGAATTCTTTCTAGATCCCACGGATTTCGAGTAGGGCCATATCCGCTGTGCTCCGTTGAAGATCCCATGGCAAATTCATCCATATTCGTCTTGCCCAGTGATACAACTCCAGCAGCCTCAAGTCGCTCAACAATCGTGGCGTTATAAGGAGGTCGCCATCCTTCCAAAATGCGCGATCCGCAGGTGGTGGGAATCCCTTTGGTGGCCAGTAGGTCCTTGAGAGCGATCGGTACACCCGCCAATGGACTCGAAATCTTGCCTTCGGCAATACCTCGATCGACTTCGCGGGCTCGCCCAAGGGATTGTTCGCGATTGACATACAAAAATGCGTGGACAGCAGGATCAACCTGTTCTATGCGATCTAAGTGGGCGGCCGTAACCTGTTCACTCGTGACATCGCCCTGTCTAATGGCGCTGGCCAAGGTGGCGGCACTTTGGCGCACCAGATCTGACTCAATGGTGTGGATTTTCTCGGTCATGCTGGTTCATCTAAAATTCGAGGTACCAGAAATCGGTCGTCTTCCCACGCCGGAGCACCCTCGGCTACCACGGATCGATCCAGTCCTGGGGTGGGAATGTCGTCGCGAAATACGTTAGTCATGGGTATTGGATGTGAGGTCGGCGGAATATCCTCCGCGGCAACCTCCGAGATCGCTGCAATCGCACCCAGAATCTGGTCAAGTTGTTCGGTGTAATGCGTCACCTCCGATTCTGATAATTCCAATCGAGCTAAACGCCCAAGGTGCACGACCTGTTCACGATCAATCGAGGACATATCCGCATTCTATTGGCCCTCGGTGGTCAGGTATTCGCCCGTTCACTCTGGCTAGTCCGGAATGGATAAAGCCGACTGAAAGTCACCGCGGGTCAGTAATTCAAATCC
>CAITYI010000038.1 GCA_903896585.1 uncultured bacterium | reverse complement strand
TCGCTGCCAGGTTGTAAGGGTGTTAATGACTTCGAAACGCCAAAGTGGCGGCACGATTGCAACGTGGGTCTCAAAAAGTGAGCGTTTCGCCAGGGCCGCGGATTGAGCTTTGGCAGTGAACCATTCGAGTGCCAATGAAGCGTCAAGAACAAACGAGTTCACCTGCGCCCGGATTCAATATCTGCCTTAATGGATGATCCTGGTGTCAGTGTCACAAGACGTGAGTTCACTCCCTCCCAGAAATCAGGCCAGTTCATGTCTGGCTCAATTTCGGTGGCGGGCACTAATCGGGCAACCGGTCGTCCATGTTTTGTAATGGTGACGTGTTCACCCTGTTCCACCCGGTTCAGTAACTCCGAGAGGTGAGTTTTGGCCTCGAAGGCACCAACGGATGTACCAATGGAATTACTAGCGGTTTTAGATGTGCCCACAGACATAGCCGCACCATAGAAGTATCAAAACTAGTTGTCAACTAGTTTAATCTGCACGAGCTTCGCATTTTGTGCATTCCTGAATCGGCATGGCCTCAACAATCCACTTGACGGCATCACTCACGCGAACGCCCACAAACTAATGACAGATCCACTTCCTCCATTCAATCCGACACCCACTCCGTTCTAGCCCGATGAAGTCTAGGACCGCCACCGAGGCTTTCCCAGGTCGAAGGCGGCCCATAATCCCGACCTATCGCTAGATTGTTACCACAGCAGGTGAGGAGCAGGTGTGAAGTTAAAAGTGGGCGTCACCACACTTCTCTGCTACCTATTGGTAGCAACAACTGTGGGCATTGGCTCCTCTGGTGCCAATGCGGAAGAAACTATTGGGAGAGACGCCCTGTTGGGAAAAGTCATTCTGCTTGACCCGGGTCACCAGTTAGGCAATTCCAATCCGAAGTTCGCGAAACAATTGGCGCAGAAGAAATTCAACGGAACAACTGTTAAGGGCTGCAACACGACGGGAACGGCAACCAACTCAGGTTTCCCCGAGGCCACATTCAACTGGAAAGTTGCACTTCACCTGAAAAAAATGCTCGAAGCGCAGGGTGCTCGGGTTGAACTGACTCGCAACACTAACTCGCGAGATGCGTGGGGGCCGTGCGTCTGGGATCGAGCGAAACAGGCGAACAGGATTGGTGCCGATGCCATGATCAACATTCATGCCGATGGTGCTGCAGCAAATTCCCGTGGTTTCTTCCTCCTCGCTCCGGGTGTGGTCCCGGGTTGGACAGAAGATGTAGTCAAGCCTGGGCGACAACTCGCACGTGCCATGATCGAAGGGATGACAGCTGCGGGTGCACCGCCATCGAATTACATTGCTAATCAGCTCATGATTTCCACCAACACCACGGGCTTGAACTTCAGTGATATTCCATCGGTCACGGTGGAGTTGGGAAACATGCGTAATGCATCCGATGCGAAACTCATGACATCGGAATCTGGACAAAAGCAGTATGCGAAATGGTTAATGGCAGGGCTGGAGACCTATTTCGCTCGGAAGTAATTTGCTCGCTTATGCCGAAAAAATACACGGAGCAGGTAGCACCGGCACGATTCGAATCGGTGATGCATCGCTGAGGAAATCGTTTCGACTATTTGTATGTTCTGTTCATACTCATTTGGATTTGATCGGATTTCAAGCACTAGTCTGATTGAGCTGCCGTGGTCAGTGGAGCCAGAATGCTTTCCGCAATGCCGGCACATTCGTCGAAGGTGAGCAGGCAGTCTCGGCTGTCAATGGCATCGAACTCTGCGCGCATGATTGCCTCACGCATCATAATCTGCTGAAGAAAGACAGCGGCATTCTTGATGAGAAATGGTTTTGCATCGGCGATCGCTGCGGGGTCTGCGCAATTGACCGCGGCGAAGTCGAAAAGATCTCGCGCGGTCGCGAGGTGTCCGCGATGCCACATTTTCTTGGCAATGATTTCACCGGAGCTTTCGAGAACAACCGTTCGGTCTAATAAGTCTGCAGTCTCGAAGGGTTCTGTCGTCAATGAGTTAGCCACAACGAAGTCGATTTCTCCCTCGGGGAGATAGAGTTTTATGTGCCCAGAGCTCTCTTCGTAGGCGGTTGTCACAACCTGCGCCGCGTCGCTGATACGTGGGTTGAATAATCCCAGTACTTGTGGGTCTGCGAGGAAAATATCAATGTCTTTGCTGTGTCGATGGTTCATTCGAAGCATGAGCACTGTGCCCCCACCGAAGGACCATTCAATGGGTTGGTCAACAACTTTCTCAGCATGGTCGATTAGTTTGAATGCCTGACCCAAGAGCGACTGCCAAATCGGCTTTGGGGTCTCATGCACGTTCACGCGAAGCCCACCGGGGATTTGGACTGTTAACGGCGAGGGCGAGACTCTTTAGATTGCGCCACAGTGTTGCTGCTGGAACTGACATGCTCAAAGAAGCTTCGCGAACTGCGCGAAGAAGCATGGCATCGGAGGCTTCGTCGATGATCGTCGCAATGTGGGGAAGCCAAGTAGCATCAAGTTGGCCGGTGAGCAACGCGCGCTCGACTGCCTCCGCCGGAATCTTTTCCCTAAAACTCACGCTGGCACCTGCAGCGAGCAACTCGACTGCGGAAGTATCAACGTGTCCCTCTCGAAATTGGGTAGCGGTGATGCTGAGACCGAGTGGGCGAAGGATCCGCAGCAGTGCATCCGCGCCAATTGCGGAGCGGCCCTGTTCGGCGTAGTTGATGGTGGCCCTAGAAACTCCCACCATTCGAGCAAGCTGAGCCTGACTGATTCCGCTGGCTACTCGGGCACTACGGATGGTCGAGCCCAATTGATCAAGTTCCATACCCCAAGGCTAAATCCCCAGCAAAAATATGTCAAATATCCTTGACTTCATATTTTATCCAAGGAGGCCTGATTTTTTGGATTGGGTTTTGTCCAACATCGCGTTCTTGAGAGGGATTTATGAGTGAAAGTGTCAAGTATCAGCCGAAATAGCCCAATGAACCCAGCCCAATGAACACAGCCCAATGAACCCAGCCCAATGAACACAACTAAATGGACGGCTGACGCCGGCAACTAGGGTTTTGCAGGGCCGTCACTTTGAGTTATCTACGTACCCGCAGCGGTGTTGAAGTCGCGCCAAGTGCGTTGAGCACGGGAGTGAAAGTGACCGATGCATGGCAGGAGATTTTGGCGCGAACATCTTTCACTCGAGGGGTGAAGGTCTTGTTGTTGGCACTGGGTATTGCCTTGCCGTTGCGTAGCCACTGGTACCGAACTGCATCCACGGTCCAGCCGGAAGTGTTGTTAACCGAGCAGGACAGACGCGAGCCTATCTTCGCAGTGCCTTTGACCCTCGTTTGCAAGATGGGGCCCGGACCCGTTCCGATGGAATTGATCTGTAGGTCATAAACGGAAGATGCCTGGGTGACCAGATTCGTTAACCAGAGGTTGCCACGGGAGCCAACCGCTAAATCAATGGGTAACGCGTTGGCTGTTGGAAGGGCCACCGGGGTAAACGCACCGGCCGAGGTGACCTTGGCAAATGCGTTCGCACCACTCAGCGTGATCCAGAGATCGCTGCCGGAGCCGATCGTGATTTGGTTGGGCGCGGAGTTGCTCACGGGCGCGGTGAACTCGGTGACCACCCCAGCCGTGGTCATGCGACCCACCTGGTTGTCTGTTGGTTCGGTGAACCACAGGTTTCCGTCTGTACCGGTCGTGATGTCGCCGAGCCGGTTTTGTTGGGGTGCGTTCGCCGCTGGTATCGCGGTGTCCACCGGAAATGTGGTGACGACTCCGTCCGTGGTGATCCGTCCGATTCGACTCACAGCCGGCATGATGAACCACAGATTGTTGTCCGGCCCAGCGGTGATAGCGGAGGCGCACATTGTGCAGTCGCTAGATGCTGTGATCGTTGTGGGTCCGGCACTGCCAGGTGCGGGGATCGGGAATTGGGTAATAATTCCTGAGGGGGTAATTCGGGTGATGCCATTCGCGAAGTCCAAGGTGATCCACATGTTCCCGTCCGGCCCTGCCGTGATGCCAAGAGGATGGGAGTTCGCGGTTGGAAGGGCGTAGGTTGTGATGACACCTGACATGGTGATCTTGCCGACCATGTTCGTATAGAAAGCGGTAAACCACATGTTGCCATCCGGTCCGGCCGTGATTTCGAATAGCCCGGAGCCGTTTTGCGGATCAGGGGCTGTGGGTGCTGGGAAGAATGTGGTTTCACCCGAGGGGGTGATGCGCCCAATGGAGTTGTTGGCGTTGTCGGTGAACCACATGTTGCCATCGGGACCTGCCGCAATGGCGTTCCCGCCGTAGTTCGCCGGGCCAATAGCGTAGGTGGTGAACTCACCCACCGGCGCCGCCAATGCGACACTCGCTGACATGATGCTCACAGGGGTAATGGTCATTGCTCCTGCGACCAGCACCGTGAGAACTCGAGTGGCAGCGCGCGAGGTGCGGCGCGATGATTCATGCCGATCATGTGGGGTGGGCGACCAACTCGGTACTTCGCGTTTTTCCATTGGCGCAGGCTAACGCACTGTTACCGTGAAGTTGAAGGGCACGTCACCAGGCTGGAGAGAAGAGATCAATTTCGCTAACGCCACTAACGCTTCTGCGAATTGGGCGATTCGGATTTCCGGACCCGTGGAGCGGTGTATGTTATTTGCAGGCATCGAAAAGAACCTATAGCTATTAGATTTCCCAAAACCTGAATCGGGAGTTGCCATGGACACGTCTTGTAACGGCGCCACAACTGA
>CAITYI010000037.1 GCA_903896585.1 uncultured bacterium | reverse complement strand
CGCCGACTTCATGTCCTTTTTCGTCTGTTGGATGTACTGAACGCGGGAGGCAGGATCACCCTTGCCATCCGGGTAGGTGTGCACCGCAATAACGTCAACCGGCCACTTGGCTTTTTTCAGTTCCTTTAAGTACGCCGGGAAAAACCGGTTATAGGAGCTCTCCAGGCGCACGGTGCTACTGGCCGAAACGATTGTGGCGCTGGGGTCGTTCTGACGAATGATCTTGGCAGCCGCCTTGGTGAGATCGGACATTTGCTTGGGTGTGCCCGCCCAGTAGTTCGTTAAATCCGCTTCATTCCAGATCTGGTAGGCGTCGATACTTTCGGCATAACGACTAGTGATGGCGCTCACCCAGTTATTCCAGTCCTTCATTTTGGGAACAGATGCCGCTCCCTTATTGGGGTAGGTGCCTTGGCTTTTATTGGTTGCGGCCCACGTTGGGGTGCCGCCCAGTACATACAGGGTGGAAACCTTTTGCTCATTTGCGTTGCTGATTGCGGAGTCAAGGCCGTTCCACCAATATGAACCTTTTTTCTGTTCAACCTGACCCCAGGTCACCCCGGAATCCCACAGTCGAACTGCGCCATAGGTCACCCCTGGGTCGGTGCCGTTGGCAATTGTTGGAACGTGCATGCCGAACACTGTCTCGGCAATGGGGCCGCCGGAATTGGCCTGTGCTGCGGGTACGGCAGCAAGTGAGGTTGCAACTACAGCGGTCGCGGCCAGGGCGGAAATCAGGGATCGGCGCATGAACAAAGCCTTTCAGAAAAGGGAAACCGGGTGATTAATACCTTTGAACCTAACCCATGGAGTCCGATTTTTTCCTTAGCGCCGCCGCAGAATATACAAACTTTGGCCATCTGTTTCCTGGCCGTACTCAAACCGGTCCACGGCCAGACCACCAGCGTTCACCAGTGATTCAAAGTATTGGCGGGAAAATCGGGTGCAGTGCAACCGACCCTTCCACTCAAGGGGGCCGTATCCGGCAGGATTTTCCTCCCACTCCGGGACATCTTCTTCCACAAAGCAGGTAACAAATGCCTTGCCGGTGGGCGCCAAGGTCTCGCCGAGAATTTCGAGATACCCGGCCGTGTCCGCAGCATTCATGTGAGAAAACACCGAGTAGGCATAAAACACGTCAACACTGTGTGGATCGGCACTCAATGTGCGCTCGGGTGAGCCATCTGGGTTATAGCGCTCATTGCTCACGTCCACAAAAGTGAATCGGTAACCCGGGCCGGCGAGATTGAGTTGACACCAGTCAATTAGTTCTCGTTGTACATCCACGCCGTGATAGTCGCGGATTGATTTCAGATGCTCTTTAATGCCAATGGCCAATCGACCGGCACCGCACCCCCAGTCAAGCACCGCCGAATCAATGGTGAGCCCGCACAATTTTTCCAATCGCTTGACATCTTTGACCGAAGTGCGAATGAATGCTTTGTCATTCTTGAAGTGTTTGCCACCCATGCGGTACTTGTTCGGAGGCAGTGGGGTCTGAGGTCCAAAGTTGAACACATGACAACTCTAGTCCGCGAAAAGATTCATTTCTATTGCTACCGTGGTCGGTCTGCATCAAGAGCGCCAGGGTTGTGTTCGCTTCTCAACTGTGATCACGCGCATCTCGTCACCGGATCCCGTGGTGCCGGTGATCACACGACCTTGTCGATCCTCTCCGCTATCCATGTTTTGATAACAGATTGCCGAGTAATACCCAAACGTATTGCTTCCTGATCAAGTGACTCAACCATCCATACCGGAAAGTCCACGTTAACTCGCTTCACAGCACGACCTGGCCTGCGCACTGAGGACATGTCCAGATGCGGACTCATGTCTTCTATCCCTTCATCAAAAATCTGATCGAGATCTTCAGCTCTCATATCTTTCAATCTCCTCCCTCCTTGCCCTCCGAACAGAAATCACCCGAACAAACTCCGCCCGATAGGTGATGATCGCCGTCCAATGTTTGTCATCGATCAGGCCCGTCACGATCCAACGGTTCTCCGTATCTGACAAAGCCCGAACCTCGACTCGGTCGCCGTCGCTCCATGTTTCTTGATTCCTTGCGCTTGCTGAAAATCAATCCCGTGTTTGATCAGATTACTCATTGACTTTTCAGCATCGAAGACAAATCGATATGACAAGATATCACCTTTTTTATATAAAAAATATATATTTTTGCCGAGCTGGTGCCGATGAACCTAAGGAAGTTCAGCTAGGAGGGCAAGATGCCATTGAAATTCTGTGGACAATCTCGCACTACGCGTGATCCGGTTCACTTGTTTCCGTATGGGAGGATTCCACAATGACGGAAATCGACTGGGCGAATACCAAGGTTTATGTAGCGGGACACCGCGGCTTGGTTGGTTCGGCCTTGGTGCGGGCCCTCGAGGCCGCCGGTGCCGGCGAGGTCATCGGGTGGAGTTCGGGTGAACTTGATTTACGTGATCGCGATGCCACCCTGGACGCCATCAATGAAGCGCAGCCCGATGTTGTCATCGACGCGGCCGCCCGCGTTGGCGGGATCATGGCGAACTCCACCT
>CAITYI010000036.1 GCA_903896585.1 uncultured bacterium | reverse complement strand
ACCATTCGCTACATCGCCCTAAACGACCCCTACGCCAATTTGGTTGAGGGTGGGACGACCCCCAATAACAACGGGGAACAAATCAAAACTCTCGTTACTAACCGTATGGTTACTAACCAGAGCCTTACCGCCCCTGAGTTCGGTGCCACGTCCGCTTCCTGTGGGACCGTAGGCCCGAAGGCCGAGTTCGGCCAGACTGTCTTCACGACCGCTCTCGCCACCCTCCGTGGTCAGGGTCCGACCATCTGCTTGAATCAGAGCCGTTTTGCGGTTCTGGATTCCTATCGCATTGCTGAGCAGAATCTTAAGGATGCCATCAAGACGGTCAATGCTGCCGACATTCGTAACCAGCTCCTCACCCTTTCGGGTGTCAAGGCGGTTCTGAAAGCTGGCGCAACCGGTCTGTGTCAAATCCTTACCGGTGGCTACAATCAGGTGTCGGTCGCCTTCTTGGGCGGTCTCCCCACCTCGGCTGTTACCCATAAGTTCCTGGTTGTGCTCGCCAATTATATGCGCGACACGCTCTCCCCGGAATACTTCGGTGACGGTGCTGGCCAGTATGTGGTCTTCATCAGCTCGTCCGACCAGACGGAAGTGCTGCGCAATGAAGCTGGCGTCAAGGCCGAATTGCTGGCCTTCGTGACCGGTAACGATGCTGGCATCGGTAATGCGCTGAAAAAGTATGCGTTCATCGACCTGCCCTATCGTGGCATCAAGCTGGCCATCGACCAGCAACCCCTGCGCTTCAATGAGGTGGATGGCAACGGCTTCCCCGTCCTGATTGAACCCCTGACCCGCACCGTGACCGATTACGGCGTGGAGAATGCGGTGAATAGCGACTGGGTGAATGCCGAGTATGAGGTTGGCTTCATGGTCTCCAAGGGCTCGTTCAAACGTCTCGTTCCCGAGCGCTTTGTGGGTGAAGGCACCTTCAAGTTCGACCCGCAGTTCATCATGGGCGAACTCGACTGGCACTACATCAAGGACAATACCTGTAACGTATGGGGTGACTTCGGCTTCCATATCTACCAGATTATCCGCGCCATGCAGGCTCGGCGTCCCCATGGTGTCATTCCGGTGCTCTACAAGCGTTGCGCCCTTGATTTGGGCCTGACGAGCTGCACCAGCTTGACCTGCCTTACACTCTGACCGTAAAGTGATTCTTCAAGCCCCTGAGCCGTCTTGGGGGCTTTTTAGAGTTCCTTTCCATCACCAATAACCAAGGCCGCAGGGAGTAATCGCCCTGCCGCGTAATACCTAACTACATGGCTCAATCCCCATCTATTAACGACCGTGACCACGACCTGCTCAAGAAAATCACGGAGAACACCTACGAAGGAATCACCAATGTCACGCTGCCAACCGGAGCGGCCACGGCAGCCAAGCAGGATACGCTCGCTGCATTGATTAGCCCATCTGGGCGCATATTTACCTCTGCCGGTGCGCAGACCATTACCGCGGGTGGCGCGGCGCAGACTGTCTTTGCAGCCAATACCAGCCGCGTCTATCTTTTCATCGTCAACACCAGCGACACCATCATGTATCTGGACGTGACCGGAGCGGCAGCAACGACGGCCTCGATCCCGCTGGCTGCAAGCGGTGGTTTCTACGAGCCGCTCGTAGCCCCGAGTGCGCTCATCAGCATCCTGTGTGCGACCACGGGCAAGGCGTTCGTAGCGAAACAAGCATCCTAACCAACAACTACCATGCCATTCACACCTCCTTCTTCTGGTGGTTCTGCTCCCACTATCCCGTATACCCCCACCACCGCTGGTGACTGGATTTCTGCTCCAACCACGGTCCAGACTGGACTGGATATTCTGGCTGGCCTGACCAGTGGAAATCCGTCCGTGGGTCTTGAAATCTACGTCTCCAAGGAAGGCAACGACACCACTGGTAATGGCACGGTCTTGGCACCATACCTTACGATTGAAAAGGCGGTGGCGGTGGCGGCAGTAGTCACTGCGCAAACCGCTTCCACCGTCTGCGTGATCTACATCGGTCCGGGTGAATATGTCCCGCCGTCATTTTCAGTCCCGGCGCGAACATGGTTCCAAGGTTTCGGGCCGGGTTGGAAAGAGTATGGCTTTGTGGATATAAACGCGCCGTTTATCACGATTACTTTCGCCGCCGCGACAGTGACCGGATTTTCTAATATAAACTTTGTGTCATCGGCAACCGGTTTTAACGTGACGAGTGGCGGCGGGACCATGCCCAACTTTAGGGAGTGCGGTTTCATAAACAACGTATTCACCACCGCAAACAATTATGAGAGTGTGTCATTTTTGGACTGCCGGGGCGGATTAAACCTTAGACGGGGTATAAGCTTTAACCTGTATAATCACCGAATCTGTGAAGGTTTGGTAATCGGTGGGCAATACAGCGACGGCAACGCGGCGGCAAAGATTTACAACAGCGAGTTTACACTGGTGGAAGTTTCCCGCAGTTCGTCATCGAATATGACGGCAACCGCTGAGTTTTTCAGTTCTTCCATTTCCACAAAATTGACCGTTGCGGCGGGATATGCCACGACAGGGGCCGTGACTTGCAAAATGGTAGCTGGATGCAGCGCGACGGCTATTGATATAACTGGCAATGATTCCACGCTTGAACTTGGAAACTGCGTGGTTCCTGAAAAAGCCATCACCATCGTCTCAGGTGCTCCCGTAATTACTTCGTTACTTTCCAATTACGCCCATTCTACCGCCAACGGTAAGAACATCTCCATCGGTTT
>CAITYI010000035.1 GCA_903896585.1 uncultured bacterium | reverse complement strand
GGGTTTTATCGATCCGGTTGGTGAAATTGTCCCCGATGGCTTCTCGTATTCATCTGATACCAATGACCAGTGGCTCAGTGTGGAAGATATTCGAGCGCTCATGGCTGAATTGGGCATGTAGTTAAGGCAGGTTTAGATCAGGTTTGGAGCAGGTATGAACGACTCCGCATTAGGCCTTGACGGACTTCTCGGATGGTCACAGGCTCGACTCGTTGCCTATTCAGCGGGCCGCCCGCTCCCCTTCGCCCGGGCCCGGCTCGACGAAGCCAGCGGTTCACTCCTTGGCGAATCACTTGTCAGTTTGGTCGATGATCCCAGTGTCGATGTAGCCGAATTCGATGGCTACGCCGTGTGTGCCGGGGGGCCGTGGACCGTCACCGAGCTGATCCCCGAGGTAGCTTTGTCACCGCATTACGCAATGAAGGTACGAGCGTTCGAGCCCACTCCGCCGCATGCGGATGCGGTTCTCCCAATGGAGCAATCCGTTGTTGAGACGGATGCAGACGTAGCCACCTTGATTGCTCGAGATGCACTCAATGGCACCCCCGATGAAAATGCTCGCCCGGATTTTGGTGCGGGGATTATTCGACAGGCCGCGATTGCTGCCGCCGGCCATGAATTAGTTTCGGCCGACACCTTGATCACCCCGCAGGTGATTTCCCTCGCTGCTGCAGCCGGGTACGACCACCTCACTATTTGTCCCCCACCCGTGGTGTCCACCCTGGTAATTGGCACTTCCCTTTTAGACCGAGGAATGCCGCGCGGTGACCGGGTTCGTGACGCACTTGGCCTAACCATTCCCGCATTTGTCGGTTTGCTCGGGGCGCGCGGCAATCCGCCCGTGCGAGCGCCGGAAACCCGGGAACTGCTCTTGCAGGAGATTGATGATTCAACAGCGGATCTGATTATTACGACCGGCTCGACCGCACCCGGGGGCAATAACCTTTTGCGCAATGTGCTTCGGGATCTTGCCGCCCACTGGTTAATTGATGGCATCACCCTGACCCCTGGTGCTCAGGTGCTGCTGGCCCGGCTGCCGGATGGTCGGTTACTTCTCGGACTTCCCGGTGACCCGCGCAATGCCCTCGCCGCATTGATCACCGTTGCCCCACCACTTATTGCCGGGTTGCGCGGCCAGAAATGGCAGGAAAGCACCGCGACCGCCGTTCTTATCGAAGAAGCGCCGTTGCCGGACTATGCCGAAGATTCCACGATTGTCCCGATAGTGGTTCACGTGAGCGCAGCAGGTCGGACCGCAACACCATTGGTCAGCCATGGACCGGCTGGATTGGCCGGTTGGGCACAGGCCACCGATTTCGCGGTTATTCCGCCTGGATCCGGCGCTCCCGGCGATGTTGTTCCCACCATCAGTGTCATAGGTACCTGATTTAGCCAGCCGGGCTGGCATGATTACCTACGATGTCCACGAGATTCACGGGATAGATGATGCTAAAAATTGGAGTTGTTGGAATCTTGATGGTTCGAGAGCATGCCCAGTAACCGGCCCAGTTCTAGTAGTCGTCGTCGCCCCTCCGACGATCAACTCACAGATGACCAATCTGGTATCGGTGTTCAGCGCACCCTGATGTTCGCGGGGCGCCGCATGAGCCCGTTCACCAACATCACGGTCAGATTCGCCATCGCTTTTTTGGCGCTATTTTTCACGGCCGCCATTGTGTATTTCGAGCAGGATTGTTATCGCGATGCTGGAATGGATGGACCGATCTCGTGGATCGATGCTTTCTATTACGCAACCGTGTCACTGTCCACGACCGGTTACGGTGACATTGTTCCAGTCTGTGAATCCTCGCGACTGGTGAACATTTTGGTGATTACCCCGTTGCGCGTTCTCTTCTTGATTGTTTTGATCGGCACCACCGTTGAAGTTCTCACCCGTAAGACTCGCAATGAAATTCGCTCCCGAAATTGGAGGAAGCACGTGCAAAATCACACGATCATCATTGGGTACGGAGTGAAGGGTCGCAGCGCTGGTCGCGCACTCGTCGATGCAGGTTTCGACAAAAACACCATCATTGTGGTGTCCCCCGACCACGAATGCTGCGAACAGGCCACCCGCGATGGCTTGATTGCAATCAACGGTGACGCCCGCAGTGAGGAAGTACTGCGAGATGTTTCCATTGAAAAGGCCGGTCAAATAATTATTGCAACCGATGAAGATGACACCAGTGTTCTTGTC
>CAITYI010000034.1 GCA_903896585.1 uncultured bacterium | reverse complement strand
TGCATTGATTCCTTGGGTGATTGTTCGCTGCATTACTACCGCGTTCCAGGCAACCACGAGGAAATCAAATCCGAATATTTGATGCAAGGAAGTGGGAGAGACATAGCGACCGATGCGGTGCGGTGGCACCCAGGCCTCGGCGACAGTCATGCGATCACCGGGATATGAATCCAGTATCGAACGCCATGTGGCGTAAATTTCTTGGAGTTCATCGCGATCAAAAAAACCTGAGTTGGCAATCAACTCTCGTCGCTGAGCAGCTTCTGGCGATCCGTCATCCAGATCAAATCGAAGTGCTTCTGTGAGTCCCACCGGGTCGGGCAGATCGGCATACGTCATGTCTTTAGCCAATCCATGTGCAACATCCACCCGAAAACCATCTACGCCCATGTCTAACCAGAATTTCAAGGTTGTGATCCAATCGGAAGCAATATCAGGATGCGTCCAATTCAGATCCGGTTGGGAACTATCAAAAACGTGTAGGTACCACTGACCCGGTGAGCCATCTGGGTTAGTGGTTTGAGTCCATGCTGGTCCTCCAAACATGCTCACCCAATTATTGGGCGGTTCGTCACCCTCTGAATCCTGGAAATGGAATCGGGCTCGCTCTCTTGAACCTGCTGGGGATTTTAAAGCTTGCTGAAACCAAGGATGCTCTTCAGAGAAATGATTCGGGACAATATCCACCATGATTCGGAGACCGTGGTTGTGCGCCTGTTCAATCAACTCACGAATATCGGCAAGGCTGCCATACATCGGATCAACATCACGCGGGTTTGCAACATCGTATCCCGAATCATGTTGTGGTGATAAATAGAAAGGTGAGAGCCACAGTGCATCTACACCCAAGCTGGAGAGGTAGGGAAGTTTCTCCCGTACACCACTGAGATCGCCGAGTGAATCGCCATTGCCGTCAAAGAAGGAGCGCGGGTACACCTGATACACAGCAGCGTTACGCCACCACAACATTGAATTACCTCTTTCGCGGTGCCGTTGAACTGCGCGCCATCAACGTAGTCGCCACATTGACCAAGTCCGGATTATGTGCGGAATCACTCAGTGCAAACATTTGTGCAAGTAAACGTTCTGCCGCAATGACCCCCAACTGGGCAACCGGCTGAGCAACAGTGGACAAATTGAGGTACCCCGACATGGGGTGATTATCAATTCCAATAATCGAGATATCTTCACCAGGAACCAATCCTTTGGATCGAATTGCTTGCAATGCACCGAATGCCATTTCATCGCTCATGGCGAATACAGCCGTTGGCGGAACGGCCTGATTTAACAGCGCTAGCATGGCCCGTACTCCACCTTCAATGGTGAATCGACCAAATGCTTCCAGCATCGGGTCTTCCTGTAAACCATGCTGCTTCATGACCGATCGAAATCCTCGCTCGCGCTGAGATTCGGCCACAAATCGTGCCTCTGCTGGGCCTCCCGCAATCAGGCCAATGCGTGTGTGACCAAATTGAACCAGATGCTCAGTTGCCATCTGGGCTGCCAGGCAATCATCTATTGCAATGCAATCCACGCCTTGAACCACACCACCGATCATTGACTTTGGCATATCCAGATTCAAAATCGGCTCAAGGTCGGGATCCTGTGGCGGTAATGCAAGTATCAGAATTCCATCGACGCGACGCTTGAGTCTGGGAGTGGGCGGGATCCGTGCATGACCATTTTGATAGTCCCCGACATTGATCAAAAGCATGTCCAACCCCGCTTGTTGCAGTACC
>CAITYI010000033.1 GCA_903896585.1 uncultured bacterium | reverse complement strand
GCGGCCACCGAATCGAGGTCAGCTTTCCAGTCTGGGATGGTGGTGTTGATCGCAGTGAGGTAACCGCTGGCGTTGCCACTGGATACCACAGCCGTGGAATCGTCACTGGCCCATTGGACCGAGGTTGTGCCGCCTGCGGTGACAACTTGCAAGGCTGAGTAATTCGACGGACCCACGAAGGTCGCTCCACCGAGGGAAACACTCATTTTGTTATTGCTATCAATCAAGTAGGTTCCACCAACAGCTTCGGCGAGTTGAGAGGCGGCATAAGACCGTTGATCCATGAGGGTATTTGTGGCGCTCGTTCCCTCGGGGGATATGCCGATTGAAACGTTCAGCTCTGCAATCTGCTGGGCATATGCGTTTGCCGAAGTCACCAGGCTGGTCAAGTTTTGTGTCTGGCTGGTCGAGATGTTTGTCAACTGCTCGGCAGCGTCGTTGAGCCAGCCGGTAAGAACATTGGCCTGGGCAATCACCTGAATCCGGGCCGCGGCATTGTTGGGGTCTCTGGAGACATTTGAAAACCCCGACCAGAGGGCGTCCAATTTTGACTGAAAGCCAGATGTGCTCGGCTCGGGAAAGACTTGTTCAATTTGGGTCAATACGGCGCTCGTCACGTTAAGGTCACCCAGGCGAGCACTCTCGGTTCGCGCTCGATCGCCCAGTAATCCACTGTGCAGACGTTGGATCGAAGACACATCCACCCCAATCCCGGCTGTCATTTCAACCCGTTGCCGGGAGTATCCGGGGGTGCTGACGTTGGCAATGTTTTGTCCGGCAACGTCCATGGCGACGCGCTGCGCCTGCAATGACGACAGTGCGGTGGATATGCCCGAGAAGGTCGCCACGTTAAAGCCCCTCGTCCACGAATACGGACTTACGATCGAGTTTTTCCGTCGCACCGGTCTGCGCGTATAGATGCAAAGCGGGGTCAGAATCGCCTCGGATGCTGGTCAGAATCGCCTCGGTGGCTATTTGGGCGGAGAAGGCCAGTTCCCGATTGAGCGAGGTAATGGCTTGAATCCGGGACGCCAGGTCCAAAAAGGCTTCATAGTGCTCGGTTAGCAGGCCCTTCCACGGCTCTTCAGCAGCCTCCGCAATTGCATAAAGGCTCGGAGACGCCTCCAAATCAAGATTCGTGGCCACTTCGTTGAACCGAACGGCCCGTTCCAGCTCAATTATTCGAACCTGCTCCAAAGCGGCCTCGATTTCCCGGCTGGCCCGCACCAACCACCCGGACCGCCCGCTCATGAGGAGCAGCTGCTGGACATCGAGTTTGAACAGGAGATTGTCCAAAATGTCCCGTTCGCGCCATAGCAATGAGGAAAGCCCGGAAAGATCCACGGCTACCTCCTCAAGGTCGTTGGGCGGAAGCGGCCCTAAGGCCCACTCCCTGACTACCTTAGTTATCGGACAAATACCGAGAACCCTGAGGATAATAAGTCACAAAGAAAAGAAGAAATTCGATCTATGAGTAAATAATCGGAAGAAACCGCACATACCTGAGGAAATGACCCCTCCCCACGTCTTCAGGGCCCCTCCACGAAGGGGCCCCCATAACTACTGGATCAGCCGAAGAACCGCGTTGGGTAGCTGCATTGCCTGAGCCAGCATGGCCGTTGCCGCATCCGTCATGATGTTCGCTGAGGTCAGATTCATCATTTCTTTAGCAATATCGGTGTCTTGGGCCTCCCCGATCCCAGCCACCTCATTTGCTGCCACCGAGTTGAGCACCTGCAGGGTGTTTTGCATTGAGGCTAGATTGCCGGCATTCGTGGCCCGCTCATTGACCTTTTCTTCTACGTAGTTGGTGTAAAGAGCCGTTGTCCCGCTCCCAGGGGTGGTCACGGTGGCGGCCAGCAAAAGTGCGTATGCGCCTCCGGCCGCAACATTGAGCGTCGGCCCGGCTGCAAAGTTGCCACCACCCACGTCAACGGCAATTGCGGATGTCCACACGGTGCCATTCACCTGCGTGTTCGTTTGAATCGACGTAATACCGTTTGTGAGAGCGGTCATGGAGGCCTGTAAAGCGCTGGAATCTGCCCCAGCATCCGCTAACCGACTTCCGGCTTCTTGGCCTTTTTGGCCCAGGGCGATCAGTTCGCCGTATGCAGCATCTGCAGCCTGTAGCCGGTTGATCGCGTTTTGGACCTGGCTGATAGAGCTTTGGGTGGCTTGTAGTGCCGCATTGAGGGTGGCTGCGGTTCCCTGGGAAGCAATATCGCCACCACCGGCGGCTTTGAGGCCACTGGAAATCCGGGCGAGTGCCGCACTGGACTTTGTCTGATGCACGCTGAGGTTGTTGTACACATTCAATGCCGTGACATTGGAATTCACTTGAAATGCCATGATCTTCCTCCTTGAAGACTACTGCCGGTCAGACCCGTCCTTGGGCTGACTCCAAATCAAAGTTGGTGAAGTAACTAGTTACTACTGGATCAGTTTGAGCACGCTGTTGGGCAGTTGCATTGCCTGAGCGAGCATTGCTGTTGCTGCTTCGGTCATGATGTTCGCTGAAGTCAGGTTCATCATTTCTTTAGCAATATCGGTGTCTTGGGCCTGACCGATACCGGCCGCCTCATTTGCTGCCACCGCACTAAGCACTTGCAGGGTGTTCTGCATCGAAGCAAGACGGCCCGCATTTGTGGCCCGGAGGTCGACCGTGCCGTTGATGAACGCGGTGTAACCAGCAGTGTCTTGGGTGGCTGGAGGAGTTGCGGCCGTCGGCGTGGCTGTAAATGTGGTGACACCCACGTCAGGGGTCAAAGCGGCAGTCCAAACTCCCCCAATGACCTGTGTATTGTCGTTGATCGACGTGATGCCGGCGGTAAGAGCTGTTAGTTGAGCGGTAATTGCTGAGGTGTCAGCACCTGCGTCATTGACTCGACCCGCTACTTCCAAGCCTTTTTGGCCTAGGGCGATCATTTCGCCGTAGGTGGTATCCGCCGCTTGCAGACGGTTGATTGCG
>CAITYI010000032.1 GCA_903896585.1 uncultured bacterium | reverse complement strand
ATTCCCGAATGTCCGGTGAGGCCAGGCAGGAAAGCCGCAGTTGCGGCAAGGCCCACCACAATCCACCCGGTGACCTTGCCCAACACAACCCACCCGAGAAGTGCCACAAGAAACACGAGGGCGAATTGCGCCAGAATCACTTGCCCCACCGTAGTTTGGGTCAGCAAGGATTGAAGAATCACCGGGTTCAGCGACTCACCCGCACTCAGAGCAAGAACTTCAGAAACGGTAAGTACAGATTGGAACACAAGGGTGACCAACCAGATGAGGGCAAAAACGCTGGTGAGCTTTCCCAAAAGTGCGTGCGGCCGGTCATTGAGCACTCCGCCTACCAGAGCAAAGCCCAGAGTGCATGCCATGGCGATGTCTCGGATGATCAGATCAATGGGTAATCCAAACAATGTGTAGACAGGAACAACCGGGATTCCGACCAACTGAGTTTCGGTTAATCCGCCAATGGAGGCCAAGACGATGAGCGCAACGGGGACAGCCGTGAACAAGATTGCGAAGTAAGCCCAAGGGCTCCGCAGACGCGTGGTCACTGCTGCTTGAATCCACCAAAGATAGAGGGATCGGTGTTGGGGCTCTCCACCATGAAGGTGGTAACAATCGCTCCCAGGAGGAAAGCTACGACCACCCACGTCATCCAGTAGCTTGCAAGTTGCGCCTGGTACCACACGGCACCGGAGATCAGGCCCTTGCGCGCTCGGTTCATGATTCCGGTGAGAATAAATATCACCAGCAGGAGATTAAAAATATTGCTGGAACACAGCAGAAGCACCGCTGACGCATAAGCACCATTTGCCGGACCAAACGGGAAGGTGCTGATCTGGATCCACTGGGCAACGAGTGCCGCAATGGAGAACAGCATGGCCAAAGTCGAGCCGGCAATGAGTGCCCCTTGGTTACCCGTTCGCCGAACCGTGCGGTAGCCCCACCACATAAAAGCTGTGGCGACCACCACGACCGCAAGTATTGCCCAGAATTGCCATTCAGGAGCAAAATCACCCTTGAGTTTTGTAATGGTGTTATTGGTCTCATTGGCGGTGAGTGTGGCTCCCGGGGGCGCCCAACCGCCATTCACGTTGAGTGACCACAGGTAGCTGTAACTGATGATCAGGGCGATAGTGCCGGACACACTCATGACAATGAATAGCCAAATACCTACCCGACTGCGCCGAGCGATTGTGGACATGGGCTCACCCGTTGTGGGTGAGAGTGGTACCGGACTCCCGGGAGCCGAGGTAGTTGGTGTGGTCATCGGGTGCCTGCACTTTCGAGTTGTTCCTCGGGGGCCGGTTCGAGTTCGGCATCCAATGGATCCGGCACTCCATATTCGTATGGGCGCTCGGTCACAACGGGCAGAACTGCAAAGTTGTCGAGGGGCACAGGTGTTGGTGTCTGCCATTCCAATGACTTGGATCCCCATGGGTTCCCAGAGGCGACCACCCCTGATTTCCACGAGAAGATAATGGCTGCGAGGAAGATCAGCACGCCAATTCCAATGATGTAGGCGCCAATCGTGGAGATCCAGTTGGAAATATTGAATTGTTCGTCAAATTGCAGAACCCGACGTGGCTGTCCTTGCAACCCGGCGACAAACATGGATCCGAAGGTGATCTGGAATCCAATGAATGTAGTCCACAGGCCAATGGAGCCAAGTCGTTCGTCGAGGATTCTTCCGGTCATCTTCGGGAAGTAGAAAGCGATTCCCCCCATGGCACCGAAGAAGCCTGCACCCATCAGCATGTAGTGGAAGTGAGCAACCACGAACATGCCTCCATGGAAGTACTGGTCCGCAGGGACATCGGACAGATACACACCGGTGACCCCACCGATCATCTTGTTGAAAATAACGGCGTACACAGCCATGAGGGGTAGGCGAGTCCACGCGGTGCCTCGCCACAGGGTGCCGATCACAACAAGTACAAGGAATCCAACGGGAATGGAAATCATTTCGGTGGACAACATGAATGGATAGTTAGCAGCGGGCGCCCAGCCGGTCATGTACATGTGGTGCGCCCACACCAAGCCGCTCAGTGCCACCACGCCCACAATGCCCGCGATAGCGAAGTTGTAGGAGAAGAGTGGTTTGCGCATAAAGACTGGGATCAATTCCATCATGATGGCCATGCTGGGAATCAAAATCACGTACACCTCGGGATGGCCCAATAACCAGAAGAGGTTTTCGTAGAGCCACACACTTCCGCCTTCGAGCGGATTAAAAAATGAAGTATTAAAAATTCGGTCACTGAGGGACAGGATCTGCGAGTACTGGTAGAACGGGAATGCATAAAGACCCATTAAGGAAGCCGCGAAAATTCCGTAGACCAAAATGGGGGTGCGTGACCAGGTCATTCCCTTGCAGCGCATGGTCAAAATCGTGGTCATGAGGTTAACGCTCGCAACGCCAGTAGAAATCGCGAACACAATGATCGTTATCTGGTAACCCAACACACCGGAGGGAGCTTGGGCAATCAGAGGCTGATACGCGGACCAGCCATCGCGCATTCCACCGAGGAAGAGTGAGCTGATCAAACACGGAACCGCAGCAACGAGGAGCCACAGACTCAATGCATTGAGTCGAGGGAAGGCCATATCACGTGCGCCGATCATGATCGGAACAATGAAGTTGCCAATTGGACCGCTGATCACAATGATCATGGCGATGATCATGGCGATTCCGTGCGTGCCAATGATCGCGTTATAAAAACTTGGTGAGAAAACTTCACTCCACGTGACGCCGAGTTCGGTACGGATCAACATGGCGAGCGTGCCACCAAACCCGAACACAATCAGGGTCACAATGAAGTACTGGATGCCCACGACTTTGTGATCGGTGGTGTACTTCCAGTAGCGGGATTTGCCCATGTCCTTACCGGCCATGTATTCAGCGTCTTCGTGGGTCTCTTCCCGACCGAGTACCCAGCGAATGGGCCCAATAAATGCACCCATACCGGCCATGAACCCAATAACCCAACCCAACAAAACTGCTAGGTACACGAGGTCGCCCTCAATGGGGGCGAATGTGACTGCACTCGAAGCGCCGGTGGGCACAAATTGACTGGTGATTATTCCAAAAATGGCCGCCAGCCCGATTCCGCCGGCAAGCCCCGTGCCAAAATTGAGGCGTCGCATGATTCCGCCAGCTGCGCCGTGCTGTGTGGGTTGGGGAACTTCCACATTGTGAATCACACTCATGAAGTCCTCATCCCGCCCATTTCGCGCGTCCAAGCATCAAAGACTTCTTGGGACACGACTCGAATTTCTGTTTCCATGTACGCGTGGTGCATTCCGCACAGCTCTGCACAACGAAGGTTGAACACACCTTCTTTATTCGGAGTAACACCTGTTTGCGTGATTGCACCCGGGTTCGCGTCGATCTTCACACCCAGTTCCACCAACCAAAAACTGTGAATGACGTCTTTGCTCGTGACATTGAAGTACACGGGTTTATCAATAGGAAGATACAAAACGTTGCTGACGATTCCGTCGTGTTGCGGGTAGGCGAATGTCCACACCCACTGCTGTCCGGTGACATTAACAATCACCGAGTTGTTGTCCCCTGGTTGTTGATCCGCCGAAATGGTGCCGTAGGAGTTAGCAGTAATTTGCGCCAACTCAATGAGTCCCCAAACTACTAAGAAGAACGCCAATGCGCTGGAGACAAAGGTCCAGAGGATCACTCCAATTCGATTTGTGCGAATTGCTGGACTGTCCTGCATGGGGGGTTCGTCTCCGGAGACCTGCTTCCAGCCAACCAGACTGTAAAGAAGCACCGCGAAAACAAAGGCTGTAATGGGGATAGAAACTATTGTGAAGACAAAAACAGTTTGTTCAATGTCTTTCATGATTTCAGATGCAGGAGCACCAGTTTGGTTCATGGCCGCCAACATCAACCAAGCCAGTGGAAGGAGCAGGAAGCCAATAACCACGGTCCAAATCAGGATGTGACGTGCGTAGGGGCGCCGCAACCAGGTGCGCAACCGATGCATGGATGGTGGGCGGTTAGTTGGCGATTCCGGTTGGTCAGGAATGAGGGTGATCGTCACGCAACCACCTCAAACGTTCCAGCCATCCAACCCCGTGTTTGCATAGGACCGCTGAATTCTTGGTACAGATCCCCGCACGGGAACTCGCAATTCCAGACATACATTCCAGCATCGCCGGTGACAAAAGTGATGGTCACGGTCTGTGGATCAACCGGGTATCCATCTTTATCTGTTTTGGCATTCGCCTTATTCATGGGTAGCGGCACATTGAGGAACATGGCTTCTTGGCTTGATTCATCGTATTGGTGAACCGTGAAAGTGTGCCCGACTTCGTTTTGTTTGAGACCCTTCACCGTTTTCCCGTTCCACGTCATGGTGCCGTCAAGGCTTCCGTGGACTCGAGCGAAATAGGGGTTATAAATCTGACCGCCGGAATCGTATTGGGTGAATGTCATGGTGATCACCGAGTTTGCCGGTACTTGAATGGTGGTGGAAGGGTCGTAGAACGGCTGACCGGAAAGCCAATTGGTTTCATAGGCAGACGGAGTTGCGGGAGGCGGGACCGATGCAGAGCTATTTGGGTACACGCTCAGGGCCAATGTCGCGTGCGGGAGCTTTCCCTTGGGAGTGTCCACCATGGTGCCATCGGGTACCGCAACGATCGCGGCCGGTCCTTGCTCCCTCGCGGAGTTAAATACTGCAACCCCTGCGACAACCGCGATCCCCGCAAGGACGGTAGCGAATGTCACCAAGAAACGTTTCACTACAGCAATTCCCCAATCAGACCAAATTTCGGACTTACCCACACATTGTCGACAACAATTGAGTGGAATACTAGCCCGCTACAGTCCTGATTGGAACCAAATTCACCCACTATTTACCGACGAAGCCTGATTGTGACCAAACTGGCGGGGAGTACTGATCGGATCGAGGACTTAGAGTTGTCCCGTGTCCGGACTACTGGCAGGTGATTGAAGCCATGCAGATTATTCCGCAGCAATTGGGGTGGCTTGAGTTTGATGTCTGGACCGCAACCAATTTGCTCCTTCTGGGCCTGCTCTATTTCGTTGGGGTGTACCGAGTTCATGCAGCCGGGCAGAAGTGGCCTATTGGGCGCTCCATCTCATTTGCCCTAGCTCTTTTCCTCCTTGTGATCGCCTATTTGGGTCCATTCGGGGCGTGGGCACATGCCGCCTTTTGGCCACACATGTCCCAGCACTTGATCGTCATGATGCTGGTTGGTCCATTTATTGTGTTGTCCAACCCGGTGTGGCTTCTGTTTCTCAACCTTTCCGGATCAGGTCGGCGCAAGCTGGTTCGAGTTCTTCGCAGTAAACCTGTTGCCATTGCCACAACACCCTGGGTGGGCTGGGTGTTCTTTGCCTCCGTCCTCCTCGGAAGTCACATTGGCCCCGTCATGAACCTGACTATCCAGGATCACGACTTCATGATGTTCATCGAACGACCGCTGTATTTGATTGCAGCATTGGTTTTCTATTACCCACTTATGGGGAATGACCTGATCGCTAAACGCCCCGATCCAAGTATTCGAGTTTTCTCCCTTGGATTAATGATGATCCCGGAAACGGTCCTTGGCATGGTGGTGCATTTTGCGCCGGTCACTCTCTTTGATGCATATGTCGAAGTGGCCCCGATTTATGGCATCGATGCACTCACAGACCAAAAATTTTCGGGTGCAACCATGTGGGCTACCGCCATGGTGATTGATGGTTTCATGATGATGTTCGCGGCCTTTGACTGGTGGAAAGATCAAGAGAAGCACACTCGCAAAATGGAACGTGAAGAACGAGCCGAACAGGTTGCTCGGGACACACATGTCTAGTTACCGGATTCTGTGGGGCGTATTCATTGGTGCGCTCAGCCTCAGCCTCACCATCACCGGCTGTTCTTCCTCAACTGTTTTCTCGCCAACAGATGAACTCGTTATTCCGCTGCCCACAGGGGTTTTAGATGACTCCAACTCGGCGGTCGGCGTCACCCTGATTCCGGTGACCCAAAGGATTGGAGCCCCACCGCTATCCGGCACGGATCTCAATGGCACCGATCTGGTGATCAATTACACCGATGCTCGCGCCACGGTGATCAATTCCTGGGCAACATGGTGCGCACCGTGTCGAGTTGAGTTGCCCGAGTTCGCGCAGGTGGCCCTTGATCCGCAATTCACCGACGTAAATTTCATTGGTCTGAAT
>CAITYI010000031.1 GCA_903896585.1 uncultured bacterium | reverse complement strand
AGGAGGTTGAATTCTCACTGACGAGGACCACTTCTCGGACATCGTCTGAGACAAGCCATGCGATTTCAGAGACAATATCTGCGGGCGGTCTGGAAATAAATGAACCGCGAAAGTACGGAATCGCACAGAATGTGCAACGGCGATCGCAGCCAGAGGCAAGTTTCACCGGGGCGACGGGAGATGACTCAAGACGCTGGCGTAACACCGGAGGCTCCCAGGACAGTGGGGTATTGCTGTGTCCAGGAATTGATGTGTGTTGATCGAGAGCAGTATCTGCCCGATTAAGGGGTGTGATCGGAAGGAGTTTTCGGCGATCTGATGGTGAGTGCGACACGTGCACCTCGCCAGCCAAAATCGAGGTGAGTCGGGCTGAGATTTCGGGGTAGTCATCGAACCCTAGTACTGCATCTGCCTCCGGAAGTGTTTGAGCAAGTTCTGACCCATAACGTTGAGCCAAACAGCCCACAGCCACAACGGCTCGTGTTGAACTGAAATTTTCTGGGTTTGACTTTAACTCCGCTGCGGCTAGAACTGCATCGATCGAATCTTTTTTGGCGATGTCAACAAATCCGCAAGTGTTGACCATAACCGCCTGCGCATCAGCTGGATCTTCCACAATTGTCCAGCCATCTGCAACCAAACGCCCTGCTAACTCCTCTGAATCAACTTCATTGCGGGCACACCCCATGGTGATAAGTGCAACGGTACGAGGATCTGCAGAAGGTGTCACCCCCACAGCCTACGCAGGGGGTAACCGAGGACTACCCGCTATCCAAGGTGGACCAGTTCACCCGGCCAACAAGTTCGTCCGGGTCTAACCCCACCACTTTGGCCATTTGGCGTACATGACTTCGGGCGTATGTCTCACCGCCACACATTGAGTAGTCATTCGCTTCAATGCTTTCGAGAATACGGACCCGGATTTTTGTGCGGGAGGAAATTTCATCGAGCGAAAGGCCGGCGTTGTCTCTGGCATGACGAAGTTCTTCACCAATGGCACCCTCCGGCGATAACACGCGCTAAACGTAGCCCAGTCACCCGGGAATTGTCTTGAATATTAACTACAAAACTGACTAACCGCGGATGGACATCAGCAGACCCGGAAGCTCGTCTACCGAAACGAGGACATCGCGGGCTTTAGATCCTTCACTGGGCCCCACGACTCCCCGGGATTCCATTAAATCCATCAGCCGACCAGCTTTGGCGAATCCGACCCGCAACTTGCGTTGCAACATTGAGGTAGACCCAAATTGAGTAGATACAACCAGCTCAACCGCCTGCAGCAGCAGATCAAGGTCGTCGCCGATATCGGCGTCGATTTCCTTGGTAGCCGCCGCCGGAGCGGTTACTTCCTCAAGGTAATCGGGATCCCACTGATCGCGGCAGTGCTGAACCACCTCACGAATCTCATGTTCGGAAATAAATGCGCCCTGAATACGAAGGGATTTATTGGCACCCATGGGCAAGAACAAGCCGTCGCCTTGGCCCACCAGCTTCTCAGCCCCTGCCTGATCCAAAATAACTCGACTATCCGCGAGACTGGATGTGGCGAACGCCAGGCGACTGGGCACATTGGCCTTGATGAGCCCGGTCACTACATCGACACTTGGCCGCTGGGTGGCTAACACTAAATGAATTCCAGCAGCCCGAGCGAGTTGAGTGATCCGGACAACCGAATCTTCAACATCGCGAGGGGCCACCATCATCAGATCAGCCAATTCATCGACAACCACCAGTAGATACGGATAGGTGGTGAGTTTGCGCTCAGATCCCAAAAGTGGCTTGATCTTCCCGGAGCGCACCGCCTTGTTGAAATCATCAATATGTCGGTAGCCAAATGAGGACAAATCGTCGTACCTGCGATCCATCTCTTTGACAACCCACTGAAGCGCATCTGCAGCCTTCTTGGGACTGGTAATGATCGGCGTGATGAGGTGCGGAACCCCTTCATAGATGGTGAGTTCAACTCGCTTCGGATCAATTAAAATCATTCGGACTTCATCTGGAGTCGCGCGCATCAAAATCGACGTGATCAGGCTGTTGATGCAGCTGCTTTTCCCAGCACCGGTAGCACCTGCCACCAAGATATGCGGCATCTTTGCCAAGTTTGCAACGACAAATGATCCTTCAACATCTTTACCCAATGCGACCACCATGGGATGTTGGTCATTGGCTGCGACTTTGCTCTTGAGGACATCGCCAAGGGCCACAAGTTCGCGGTCTGTATTCGGGATTTCAATACCAATGGCCTTTTTCCCGGGAATTGGGCTCAATATTCGAACATCCGCACTCGCCACGGCGTAAGCAATATTCTTACTCAATGCAGTAACACGTTCAACTTTCACACTTGGACCGAGTTCAATTTCGTAACGGGTCACCGTTGGACCCCGCATAAATCCTGATACCGACGCATCAATCCCAAATTGCTCAAGAACTTCGGTGAGTGCCGCCACCACTTGATCATTTGCTTTGGTTGCCACTTTATGTGCGGCACCCGCTTTCAGGATTTCGCCCTTCGGCAGGCGATACGGTGTTCGAGGCGCTAACAAAAGCTGGGTATTTCCCGCTGATTGGTCTGCTGCCGCGGATTCTCCACCTTCATTTTTTATGACGATGGTGTCATTCCTGCTGGAATGCGCACGAGCAACCGATTCGCCAGGCTTTCGAGGAGTCAGACCGCTGAGCAACGCCGCGGCCGGCCGCAGATGCGCATCAGTTTGCGCATCTGCGAGAGGCGAAATAAATGGGAGATCCCCCACCAGCGGAATATCAGCGCGGAGGACGCCATTGGGATCTTCAAAACCTGAATCGATGTGGGCATCTGTTTTATCAAGTGAATCTCCTTCGCGGGCAACAACGGATTCATTCACCTCGTTCTCGAATTCTTCTTGATCAGATGCCTTCGATTGAAGTCCGGATAATGGAAGCCCGGATAATCGAAGCCCGGGTAATTGCCGCCCCTTTAATCGGGTGAACCCAGTTCCCACGATTGCTCTCAGTCGAGCGATCGTGGTACCCGTGAGGACCAAGGCTCCGAAAAATGTCAGGAGCAACAATAAAACTGCACTAACTATTGAACCCAGTGCCGAGACCACCGGCCACGTCACGAACCAGCCGATAACACCCCCCGCACTGTTCATGGCTTCCGCGCCGTCGCTCGGACCAACCGCGCCTTGGATCAAGTGCCATAAACCGACAGCACCAACAAGTACGGCCGCAACCCCGATTACGAGGCGGCCGGTGGTCGCGTTTTGATCAGGGTGGCGTAAAAATCTCCATGCCAATGCCAGCAGCAGTATCGGAATCAACCAGGCAAGCGCTCCCAATAGGGATGTTGAGATCATTCCGGTCCATGAGATGAACCAACCGTCGACCCCGAACCACGTTGCCGCTATCACAATCACCGCGGCCGCAATGAGCGTTAATCCCAGTCCATCGCGACGGAGTGTGGGCTCGAGATCTTTTGCGCCCGAGCCAATACTTCGCGTGACGGCTCCGACCAAATGGGCAACCGCGACCCACATTCGCCCGATTGCCCGGACAATCGAGGAGATAGCTCGTGGGATTGGTCCCGGCCGAGCCCGTCTGTGCGTTGAACTCCCTCGCTGAACAGCGGGTTTAGTAGCGGCGGGTTTACGCCGACTACTCTTATGTGAGCCCGCCCCGGTCTTGCTGGAGCGGGCTGTTCCGGGGGAAGATCCACGCGACTTCGTGGACGTGCGGGACGCCATAGATGTGAGAGTACCGAGTATTGGCCGAAATCCCAGCAGTCACAACCATCCCGCGTGTCACACCTGAATGACGACCGGAACAATCATGGGT
>CAITYI010000030.1 GCA_903896585.1 uncultured bacterium | reverse complement strand
GTGTCTCCCCCGTCGCGCGGCCGATCCCGGACCGGCGCCCGGATTTTTTATGTGTACCGAAAGGAGGGATCCCGATGTTCGAGTCATGTATTGACATGGCCGCCGAGCTTGACCAAGTGGAAGCTGGCCTCGCGGATCCTGCTATTCACGGGGATCAAGCGGCAGCCAGGAAACTCGGTCGCAGGTATGCCCAGTTACGACCCATCGTCGCTACGTACCGCGAGTGGCTGACACTCACTGGCGACTTACATGCGGCTCGAGAGTTCGCGGAAGTGGATAGTTCATTTGACTTAGAAGTGAAGTCTCTGGATCTAAGGGTCCAAGAAGTGGCAGAGAAACTCACTCACCTACTTCTTCCACGTGACCCTATGGATGACAAAGATGTCATTGTTGAAATCAAGGCTGGCGAAGGTGGAGACGAGTCCGCGCTCTTTGCTGCCGATCTCATGCGCATGTACTTGAGGTACGCAGAACGTCGAGGTTGGAGTACTGAAGTACTTGATGCAGTGGAATCTGATCTTGGCGGTTACAAAGATATTTCAATTGCTGTGAAATCAAAAAGTGCTCCCGGTATTGGTGAGGCGCCATTTGCTCGATTGAAATTTGAAGGCGGTGTCCATCGAGTACAGCGGGTGCCTGTCACGGAATCCCAAGGGAGAATTCACACATCGGCTGCGGGAGTCATGGTGGCGCCCGAGGCTGAAGATGTTGACGTCACGGTTGATCCCAATGACCTGCGAATCGATGTGTACAGGTCCTCTGGTCCGGGGGGTCAGAGCGTGAACACAACAGATTCAGCCGTTCGCATAACGCACGTCCCAACAGGCGTAGTCGTTTCCTGCCAAAACGAGAAAAGCCAGTTGCAAAATCGCGAGCAAGCAATGCGGATATTGCGTGCTCGCCTGCTGGCGGTTGCTCAGGAGCAAGCCGCTAAAGATGCTTCTGATGTTCGGCGATCCCAAGTTCGTACCGTTGACCGCAGTGAACGAATCCGAACATACAACTTTCCTGAAAACAGATTAAATGATCATCGGGTGGGGTTCAAGGCGCACAATTTGGACCAGGTACTAGATGGTGAACTTGATCCTGTGATCGAAGCGTGTATTGCAGCTGACCAGCAAAGCAGGTTGGCGGAGCCAAGTTCGTGACCACGATCCGAGAAATTCTAGTTGACTCGGAGCGTCGGCTTCACCGAGCAGGAATTGAATCGGCGGCGGTTGATTCGGCTGAGCTCCTCGCCCATGTCTTAGGCGTGAGTCGAAATCGCTTACTACTTCACGATCGTGTTGATGAAGAAGATCGCATTAGTTTTGAACGCCTCATGGCCAAGCGGTTAAATCGAATCCCGCTCCAACATCTTGTGGGTACCGCCCCGTTTAGGCATATTGAAGTTCAGGTGGGTCCCGGAGTTTTTATCCCCCGACCTGAAAGTGAATTGGTGGCAGAGGCCGCCATTAGGCACTTGCGCACCTGCGAACGCCCCCGGGCATTCGATCTTTGCTCCGGCTCCGGTGCGATTGCCATCTCCTTGGCAACCGAGGTTCCAGGTACCCAGGTGAGCGCCGTGGAGCTGAGCCCCGAAGCCTTGGTGTGGTTGCGTGAGAACGTGCGCACTCTCTCCGCGGCTCATCCCGCCGCAACACCGGTTGAGATTATTGCGGCCGATGCCACCGACGTCTCGATTCTGGAGTTTCGCTCGGCTGCTGGAACATGCGATGTTGTCACCTGTAATCCGCCGTACATTCCAGATGGCTCGATACCGCGTGACCCAGAAGTGCGCGATCATGAACCAGCCATTGCCCTGTATGGGGGAGTAGATGGCCTTGATGTTGTTCGAGGGATTGTCATCACAGCAGCCATGCTGTTGAAGTCTGGGGGATTGATGGTTATTGAGCACGCAGATGTTCAGGGACCCCTGTCCCCCGGAGGCGGGGTTGTTGAAGCCGTGAGACAGGCGAGAGTCCCGGCAGGACTAGATGAATTTATCGCCGGCGTTGCAGGTACTCAACTTTTCACAGACATTGAGGATCGGCAGGATTACAACCAACTCCCTCGGTTCACATTGGCAAGGCGGGTGTAGTCCGGGGTGACCATCCGAATTAAGTGCAATGACGGCGCACAGCGAGACCGGGCCCTCTCATTGGCACTATCCACGGCTCGCAGGGGCGGCCTTTTGATCATCCCCACTGAAGGCATGTACGCCGTTGTCACCGATGCTTTCAGCGTTCGAGGAACGTCGGCATTGCGTGGGTTCAAGTCACTGGCCCCCACGGTGCCGTTGAGCATTCTCGTGCCACAGGTATCGACCGTGAGTGGAATCACCCGCAGGATTCCAACCGCCGCTCAGCAACTCATGGAAGCTCTATGGCCTGGTGAATTGACAATTCTTCTTGAACCAGGAATGACACTCAGTTGGGATCACCCAGAGGATGCGCCGGTCGCGGTCCGGATGCCACTTCACCCGTTAACGCTGCAGGTCCTCCATACAACGGGGCCACTGGCTTCCACGGGCGCACATTTCACCGGGCAGCCCCTGATCACAACCGCACAAGATCTTGATGCATTGGAGTGCGATGACATTGCCCTGATTCTTGATGCAGGAGATCTTTCTAACAATTCAGACACCGCGGTGAGCAGCACCGTGGTGGATTGCACCGTCGAGCCACCACGGGTAGTTCGAACCGGTGCCTGTGACCTCTCGACACTGCAATCCGTAATTCCAGAAATCGCGTAGGGTGTGCTTCTTAACGAACGGCACGCGTGATCGTGCCCATGCATAGTGAGGGTGACATGGTTTTTTGGGGACCGGATTTTTCTGAGTTGCAGCAAGAAGATCCTGAGATCGCAGAGATCATTCTTGCCGAACTGGAGCGGGCGCGTAGTGGCCTTCAATTAATTGCCAGTGAGAATTTCACGTCGCCAGCGGTATTGGCTGCTCTCGGATCAACACTGAGTAACAAATACGCAGAGGGTTACCCGGGCAAGCGCTATTACGGCGGATGCTCTGAGGTGGATCGCGCGGAACTCATTGGGATAGAGCGGGCCAAAGAATTATTCGGTGCCGAACATGCCAATCTCCAGCCGCATTCGGGTGCAAGTGCGAATATCGCAGCCTATGGTGCGTTTGTAGCGCCAGGGGACACCGTCATGGCCATGAGTCTGTCCCATGGTGGTCACCTAACGCACGGTTCGCCGGTCAACTTTTCGGGTAAGTGGTTCAACATTGTGTCGTATGGCGTGCGACCTGAAGACGACCTCATCGACATGGAAGAAGTACGTCGAATCGCGATCGAGAATAAACCGAAAATGATTATTTGCGGTGCAACCGCTTATCCGCGATTGATTGATTTTGCCGGTTTCCGAGATATCGCTGACGAAGTAGGCGCCATCATGATGGTGGACGCTGCCCATTTCATTGGGCTCGTTGCCGGAAAAGCGATTCCAAGTCCCGTGCCATATGCCGATGTCGTGTGTTTTACAACACATAAAGTTTTACGCGGACCTCGCGGTGGCATGATGTTGTGCAAGGCCGAGCACGCCGCGAAAATCGACAAAGCCGTTTTCCCCATGATGCAGGGTGGGCCACTCATGCATGCTGTTGCGGCCAAAGCGGTGGCTCTCAAGGAAGCAAGTACACCGGAGTATCAGGCATACGCCAAGCAGGTAATTCTCAATGCACAGGCATTGGTGTCCGGTTTGGCGGATCGGGGCATGCGTCCGGTAAGTGGAGGAACTGACACCCATCTGGCCTTAATTGACATAACAAGTACGGGTGTCACGGGCGCCGAGGCGGAAATACGTTGTGATGCGGGGCGCATCACCCTCAACAAGAATGCGATCCCATTTGACCAGCAACCACCTTCCATCGCCTCCGGCATTCGAGTTGGCACACCCTCTGTGACCACCCAGGGTATGGGAATTGCTCAAATGGATGTGATTGCCGACCTTATTGATCGCGCGGTTCGGTCAGCTGACCCACAAGAGCACGCCGTGATTGCCAAGCAGACAGAACAGCTTGTTTCAGATTTCCCGGCGTATGCTCGTGGGTAATACCTAGACCACGGCTACACCCAATGTGTCTAGCTGATTGACATGCTCGGAACGGAGGCGGCACGGTCATGCGTGAGTATTTGCTGTGCCTCTTTGCTGCGGCAGCGGTCACCTACCTTTTGACACCACCGGTGCGAGCGTTGGCGTTGAAGTGGGGAATCGTGGCCCCGGTTCGCGACCGCGACGTCCACGACACCACCACCCCCAGACTTGGCGGATTAGCCATGTTCGGTGGCCTGCTCACCGGACTTCTTTTGGCGAGCAAGTTGCCCATGATGGGCTCGGTCTTCGAGGGTTCGCAAACTGTTATTGCCCTCCTCTCCGGCGCAGCGATCATTGTGGTGCTCGGAATAATCGATGATAAATGGGGATTAGATGCCCCCACCAAGTTAGCCGGGCAGGTACTTGCCGCCGGAGTCATGGCATTTCAGGGGATTGCCATCATTTGGCTGCCATTTGGGGGGACGTTTGTATTGGACCCCCTTACAAGTGTCCTCTTCACGGTAATAATTGTGTTGATCAGTATTAACGCAATTAATTTCGTCGATGGCCTCGATGGTCTGGCTGCGGGGATTGTGGCGGTGGCCGCGGGTGCCTTCTTTGTCTATGCCTACTTACTCTCTGTCGAACTGGGGTTGGAGCGAGCAACACTGGCAACACTGGTTAGCGTCTTGCTGGTGGGCATGACACTTGGCTTTTTGCCAAACAATCTTTTCCCCGCCCGCATTTTTATGGGTGACACCGGTTCAATGCTGCTTGGGTTGCTTCTGGCCGCGGCCACGATCACCCTCACCGGTCAGGTGGATCCGAGCGCGGTGTCCGGTGGAGCGTTCTTCCCAGCGCTATTACCCGTTTTATTGCCCTTGGCAGTCATGGCAATCCCACTCATTGATCTTGCGCTCGCAGTTATTCGACGGACGCGGGCCGGGCGCAACCCATTTGCCCCAGACAAGCAACACCTACATCACCGCCTCCTCGAAATGGGCCATTCTCAGAGACGAGCCGTATTTCTGATGTACGCCGTGACAGCACTCATTTCTGGTGCTGCGCTAGCCGTAGCTTTCTTCCCGATTGTTTATGCAGCGGCGGGTACCGCAATTGGTGTGGTCATCTTGGTTTATCTGGTCAGACATCGACCCGCGTTGGAGAATGTGCGAGGAATCTCACGTTCGGTAGATCGCACTGGCTAACTCCCTCCGGGTTCGGATGCGATAGCGTTTGATTTCAGCACCGTCCCCTAGGTTTAGAGGTCTTCGTCATGTCTGAAGCTCGCAGCATCGACACGCTGGTTCTTCGACGAGCAGGGCTTGGGACTGCTGTTGCAGGAGTGGTTGTTGTTGTTATTTCAGGGATCGTCGCCGGGAGTTCGGGGGCCGTTGGCGCGATCCTGGGAACCATTTTGGTCATTGTCTTTTTTAGCGTTGGGCAGTTTGCATTAGGTGCCGTTTTGAAATCAAATCCGCACATGGCCCTGACCATGGCGCTCACCCTGTATCTGGTTAAGGTCGGTGTTTTATTACTCATTATTATTCTGTTCGCGGACACCACCCTGTTTGATACCAAGACTTTTGCTGCGGCGATTTTAACGGGAACCATGGTCTGGACTGTGGTGGAAGTGTGGATTTTCGGCACATCCAAGGTGCTGTATGTGGATCCAGAATCCTCCCGAGATAGCCAGATAAAATGACCTCGTTAAGCCCCCAACCCAGCAGTGAATCAACAGATGTGAAGTGGTACCGTTCGCGCGCACGATCAATATCGGGGAACGCGCCGCAACGTTCGCTCCCCAGTATGGACAACACCGCATGGATTATCTCTAGCCGGCTCATCGCTGGTTTGATTCTTTATGCAGCTCTCGGTTGGCTCTTGTCCCTGTGGCTTGGGCACCGCGAGATATTCATGGCAGTCGGAGCTCTTGTCGGGCTTGGATTGTCGTACTACCTGATCTTCACCGGTCTCAGTCGGGAAAATAAGGTAATGCAAGAACAGGCACATAGTGCGAGTAAGGGCACGAAAACCGACACACCTGCGAGCGAAAGGGATCGTGCATGACCTACGACGTTCTCGCGGTGAGCAAGCCGGGTTGTCACATCTTTTCCGGATGCGGATTCCCCGCCCCGGGCGCGGAGATTTTTCAGTTCGATGCCATTTTCACTTTTACCATCGGCTCTCTAGAGTTCAACGTCTCCAAGGTAACCGTACTTTTGTTGCTTGCCGTAGTACTCATCCTGGGTTTCTTCGGATACGCATTCCGCAAGCCAAAGCTTGTCCCGCGTGGGGCTCAAAGTGTGGGTGAGATCGGTTACATCTTCATCCGCGATGGCATCGTTAAAGAAACCATTGGAAAAGGCGGCGAAAAATTCGTCCCATTCCTTTTCACTTTTTTCTTCATGGTGTGGCTCCTCAACTTCTGGGGAATTGTCCCGGGCGCGCAACTGCCGGTGACCTCCATTTTTGCCATACCGGTGGCTTTTGCGGTAATCGTGTACGTGGTGTGGGTACCACTAGGCATTTACACCCAAGGACCCATTGGCTTTTTCAAGAACATTATGTTTCCGCCCGGCGTTCCCAAAGCTATGTACGTCCTTCTCACACCCATTGAGCTGATCTCGAACCTCGTTGTTCGCCCGTTTACTCACGCAGTTCGGTTGTTTGCCAATATGTTTGCCGGGCACCTTCTCCTCGCGACATTTAGCGTTGCCGCCTTTTATCTTCTCAGTTTCACCGTCGTTGGATTTATTGGTACCGCAGCCAGTTTCACCATGACCGTCCTTCTGACCGCTTTTGAGGCCTTTATCCAAGCTCTGCAGGCATACATCTTTACTCTGTTGGCAGCCGTATATATTGGGAGCGCGCTACACGCAGAGCATTAAGTCGAACTTTGTTTCATGCACCTCTTAATACCGACAACTGAATAACCATCACAAGATCACCAGACCGGCGTCCGCCGGCGCGGAATGAAAAGGAAACGATATGTCGCTTCTCGCGGAACTCTCAGGTTCCATTGGTTCAATCGGCTACGGTTTGGCCGCAATTGGCCCTGGTATTGGTATCGGGATCATCTTCGGTCAAGGTGTGCAAGCAATTGCTCGCCAACCTGAGGCATACGGCATTATTCGCCAAAACATGCTTCTAGGTTTCGCGCTCGCCGAAGCGCTGGCCCTCATTGGCTTCGTGGTTCCCTTCGTCTATGGCGCGTAATTCGAACCGAGTTTCACTCAGTTCGCTTCACGTGACAAGAACGATCTAGGGAAAGGGAAAGGCTCACATGAACGTGTTGACCTCTTTACTCGCCGCAGGTGGCGAGTCTGGCGAGGAGATGCCGTCGGTACTTGCCGTGCCGCTAGACGAATTCATCGTTGGGCTCATCGCATTCATCATCGTCTTTGGCACCCTCGCCAAATTCGTACTGCCAAAAATCAAGGCAACGCTCGATGAACGGGCTGACTTGATCGAAGGCGGTTTGGCGCGTGCGGGTGAGGCCGAGGCGGAAGCTGCGGCACTCTTGGACGAATACCGGGCTCAACTTGCCGGTGCACGGGAAGAAGCCTCAGCTATTCGGACCCAGGCGCAGGCGGATCGAAGCGCAATCATTGAAGAAGCGCGCAACGAAGCCCGCAGTGCAGCCGCCAGTGTTTCGGCAGCTGCTGAAGCGTCAATGTCCGCGGAGCGGGCCCAGGCAATTTCCTCGCTCACCAAGCAGGTTGGTGAACTTGCCATCACGCTGGCAGACAAAATCGTGGGAGAGGCCCTCGCCGACGACGCCCGAGTTCAGGCCACCGTAAATTCCTTCATTGCTGATCTGGAAGGGCAGGCTGCTCGCTAATGCTCGGATCTAGCCGCGATGCACTCGGCACGTGCCGTGATTTCCTTGATGAGCAACGGCAGGACTCTGACTTTGGGAACCTTGCCGGCGAGTTGTATTCCGTCGCAGATCTGCTTGACAGTGAATCGGTACTTCGGTCGGCGCTCGCGGATTCGGGTCAACTCACCGCCGTGCGAGAGAATCTGGCCCAAGATGTCTTCGCAAGTCGAGTAAGTCCGCTGGCACTGCAATTGATTCGCCTTGCGGCCGTCCAAAGGTGGTCTGAGGGCATGGATCTCGTGCTCGCACTCGAGCAGCTAGCAGAGCAGGCAGTTTTAACCGTCGCTCAAAATGACGGCTCCCTAGATGCCACCGAAGAAGAACTGTTCCTGTTCGGTCGTGCCGTGGACGGTTCAGCCGAATTGCAAATGGCGCTCACCGATCCAGCGAGTAGTTCCGAAGTGAAAGCGGCAATTGTGCATGATCTAGTGGCTGCGCGGGGAACAAGTGCCGCGGCCACGCTTTTGGGATACTCCATTAGCCATCTCCATGGCCGTCGAATTGACTCAGTTGTCAGTCACCTAGTGGAAATGGCCGCCAAGCAACGAGATCGAGTCGTGGCGGATATCAAGGTGGCGGCGCCATTGACACCTGAACAGAGTCAACGCCTCGCCCAGGCCCTGTCGCAATTGAAGGGGAGGACCGTGCGGCTAAATGTGGCCGTCGATCCCAGCGTTCTCGGTGGAGTGCATGTCGCTATCGGTGAGGAAGTAATAGACGGAACTATTGAATCGAGATTGGAACAGGCCCGAAGGGCCTTGCTGGGTTAGCCCAGCTACTCAGAACACAACTAAATTTCACAACTAAATTTGACTTTCACCCAAAGTTCACAACTAAATTTCACGTTCACCCAAAGTTCACAACTGCCGCCTTGCGGCCCGACACAGAGAGCAGGACACCATGACGGAGCTGACGATCCGACCGGAAGAAATCCGGGATGCGATCGAGCGGAACGTCGCGGCGTACTCGCCGACAACCGCCCGAGAAGAAATTGGTCGCGTTTTGGAGACCGGAGACGGCATAGCCCGAGTTGAGGGTTTGCATTCCGCCATGACCAATGAACTGCTGGAGTTTGAAGGAGGGCTGCTCGGTATCGCGTTGAACCTCGACGTTCGCGAAATCGGATGCGTTCTTCTAGGCGACGGCTCCAAGATCGAAGAAGGCCAGGCCGTGCGCCGAACAGGTGAGGTGCTCGCTGTTCCCGTGGGCGATGCTTTCCTCGGCCGGGTAGTCGATCCACTGGGCAACCCGATCGACGGACTGGGTCCCATTACTCCAGACGCCCGCCGTGCCCTTGAAGTGCAGGCGCCATCGGTTGTTCAGCGTCAACCCGTGACCGAACCCATGCTCACCGGCATCAAGGCAATTGATGCCATGACCGCCATTGGTAGGGGACAGCGCCAATTGATTATTGGTGACCGTCAAACAGGCAAGACAGCTGTGTGCATCGATACCATCATTAACCAAAAAGAGAATTGGGATTCGGGCGATCCCAATAAGCAGGTGCGCTGTATTTATGTTGCCATTGGCCAAAAGGGCTCCACCATCGCTTCGGTGAAGGGCGCCCTCGAGGAATATGGTGCGCTTGAGTACACCACGATTGTGGCTGCACCCGCTTCGGACCCGGCCGGCTTTAAGTACCTTGCTCCCTACACCGGTTCGGCAATTGGCCAGCACTGGATGTACCAGGGCAAGCATGTTTTGATTGTGTTCGATGACCTCTCCAAGCAGGCAGATGCCTACCGTGCCGTATCCCTGCTTTTGCGGCGCCCGCCAGGCCGCGAGGCCTACCCTGGCGACGTTTTCTATTTGCACTCCCGCCTACTTGAGCGTTGCGCCAAGCTTTCCGATGAAATGGGTGGCGGTTCCATGACGGGGTTGCCCATCATTGAAACCAAGGCTAATGACGTGTCCGCGTTCATTCCGACCAACGTTATTTCGATCACCGATGGCCAGTGCTTCCTCGAGTCCGACCTCTTCAACTCAGGTGTGCGGCCGGCCATCAACGTCGGAATCTCGGTCTCTCGCGTCGGCGGCTCCGCTCAGCCCAAAGCCATGAAGAAGGTGGCTGGCCGACTGCGCCTGTCCTTGGCCCAATATCGCGAGCTAGAGGCGTTTGCCGCTTTTGGTTCAGATCTCGATGCCGCGTCCAAGGCTCAGCTTGAGCGTGGTTCACGCTTGGTGGAGTTGTTAAAGCAGCCGCAATACAAGCCACAGGCCATGGAGCGCGAAGTTGTATCGGTGTGGACCGGTACCACGGGCAAGCTAGACGATGTGCCAGTGGAGGACATCCGTAGGTTTGACTCGGAATTCCTCGATTACGTGGATCGTTCCGCTCCACAGGCATTCGATGCAATCCGGACCACCACGGATCTATCCGATGACACCGTCAGTGTTTTAGAAAATGCGATTACCGAGTTCAAGAAGCAATTCACCACAAGTTCGGGTGAACTGTTAATCAAAGATGAACCCGTAGCGGCCATTGCTGACGAAGAAATCGATCCCACCCAGATCAAGCGGGCTGTTCGAGGCTGATATGGGTGCACAACTGCGGGTTTACCGGCGCCGAATAAAATCGGTGCAGGCGACCAAGAAAATTACGAAAGCAATGGAGCTCATTGCTTCGGCGCGTATCGTAAAAGCGCAGAACCGCCTTCATTCTTCCATGCCGTACCTCACCCAATTGGTGGATGCCGTCTCGGCGGCAGCGAGCCACGCCAGCGACGTCTCCAAGCACCCGCTCACGGCGAAAGCCGAAAATCAGGTTCGCGCAGCCATTTTGGTGATCACGGCTGACCGAGGTTTGGCGGGCGCCTACTCGTCTAATGCGATCAAAGAAGCTGAGTCACTGACCCGCAATTTAAGCGAAAAAGGTATGAGCGTCGTGCCGTACGTTGTGGGTCGCAAGGGCGTGTCCTTCTACCGATTCCGAAATCGGCCCATGGGAGGGGAGTATGTCGGTTTCACCGACCAACCCAATTATTCCCATGCCAAAGAGATCGCTGAAGATCTCTTGACGGCATTCATGACCCCCTCGCTGGAGGGTG
>CAITYI010000029.1 GCA_903896585.1 uncultured bacterium | reverse complement strand
TAAATTGCATTTGCCAAGAAAAGGCTTGCGGTTCCGGCAACGAGTGGAGTCCAGGTTGCAATTGAATTAGTTCCGACACCTTGGAAAACACTGACAAATTGAGATGGCGCTGCGCCGTTGTAACCAATACCAACTTGGCCTAAATTCTGACAGTCTTGAACCGAGAGTTGCTGCGGAACTCCCACAGGTCCGTTTGAGTTACCGGAAATGGAACATCCGCCAATGGGAGTATCCGCGTGGGCAACAGGTGCGGCTACCAAGACGCCGCCAAGAAGGGCAACACTGGCAACGGCACTACTCAGTATCCGCCAGGGACTACGTGATTTCATGGACATTCCTGCTTTCATGTGGTTCGGGGAAGGGCTGGGGAATTTCCCACCAAAGGCAACGGTAAACCCTCGCGGCACACTTTCCGGTATTTGAGTTCGGTGATTTATGGATGGGCGGTATAGCGGGGTGAGTTGGAACGGGTACGGTTAAGGCTTAATTCGGGCGATTGGCTCAGTGGTAGAGCACTCGCTTCACACGCGAGGGGTCACTGGTTCGAACCCAGTATCGCCCACCGAATTACCTGAGATTCGTGCCTCAATCAGCGAGAAAGGCCTGCCATCCGTGCAACTGACAACGAGCACAGCTCACGGCGCCGAAGTGACCGAACTCCCGGACGGCTCAACGGGGCTGGATTTATTCCCAAAAGCCACTGGCATGGTCGTGATGCGGGTCAATGGGGTACTGGTGGATTTAGCGACCGAATTGCATGCCGGAGACCAGGTGGAGGGGGTACCCATTGAATCGGACGAGGGGCTAGCGGTTCTCCGGCACTCCACAGCTCATATTGCCGCCCAGGCCACCCAGAAACTAATCCCGGCGGCCAAATTAGGAATTGGTCCACCCATTAAAGATGGTTTTTACTATGAGTTCGATCTTCCTGAACCATTGACGCCGGAAACACTGGGCGATATCGAAAAAGAGATGCAGTCAATCATCAAATCCCGACAAACGTTCAAGCGCCGGGTCGTGACTCAGTCTGAAGCTGAAAAAGAGTTAGCCGCTGAACCATTCAAACTTCGCCTGATTAAGGCAGATCAAGGTTCAACAGTTCTTGATTCCGAAGTAATGGAAGTGGGCGGGTCTGAACTCTCGATCTATGACAATGTGAACTCGAAGACGGGTGAACACTGCTGGTCAGACCTTTGTCGAGGCCCCCATGTTCCCGACACCACCTACATTCCGACAAATGCCATTAAAGTAATGCGCTCATCTGCCGCCTATTGGCTGGGTGACCAAAGCCAAGAGTCTCTGCAGCGTCTGTACGGAACAGCGTGGCCAACAAAAGATGCAATGAAGGAGTACCTGGACTTCCTGTCCGAGGCTGAAAAGCGCGATCACCGGAAATTGGGTGCCGAGTTAGATTTATTCAGCTTTCCCGAGGAAGTTGGTTCGGGGTTGGCGGTGTTTCACCCCAAGGGTGGTGTTATCCGTAGGGTGATGGAGGACTATTCAAGAAAGCGCCATGAAGAAGCTGGTTACCAGTTCGTCAACACCCCGCACATCACCAAGGCTGCACTTTTTGAAAAATCGGGCCACTTGGATTGGTACGCCGATGGCATGTACCCGCCCATGCACCTTGATGCTGAATTCCACGAAGATGGACAGGTCAAACGCCAGGGTGCGGACTACTACCTCAAACCCATGAACTGTCCCATGCACAATCTCATTTTTTCCGCCAGAGGACGGTCGTACCGCGAACTGCCACTTCGACTCTTTGAATTCGGAACCGTTTACCGTTACGAGAAGAGTGGTGTGGTGCATGGAATGACCCGGGCGCGGGGATTCACCCAAGACGATGCACATATTTATTGCACTCTCGAACAATTGCCTTCTGAATTGAATTCACTGCTGGACTTTGTATTGGGTCTGCTGCGTGACTATGGATTGACCGACTTCTACTTGGAACTGTCCACCAAAAACCCAGAAAAGTTTGTCGGCACCGATTCGGAGTGGGAGGACGCAACCCGAATCCTTCGTGAGTCTGCCGAAAGTCAAGGACTAGAACTGGTCCTTGATGAAGGCGGTGCAGCATTTTATGGCCCCAAGATTTCAGTGCAGGTAAAAGATGCCATTGGCCGCACCTGGCAGATGTCCACCATTCAAGTGGACTTCCAGCTGCCACAACGTTTTGACCTGGAGTACCAAGCTTCTGATGGAACACGTCAACGTCCCATCATGGTGCATCGGGCACTTTTCGGTTCCATTGAAAGATTCTTTGCTGTTCTTCTTGAACACTATGCCGGTGCATTTCCTCCATGGTTGGCGCCTGTTCAGGTAGTGGGGATCCCTATCACCGAAGCACACAATGACTACCTCACCGCAGTTGCCCAACAACTCAGGGAGCGTGGCGTGAGAATTGAGGTGGACACCTCCGATGAACGCATGCAGAAGAAAATCCGAAGTGCCCAGAAGGAGAAGGTTCCGTACATGCTCATTGCTGGCGACGAAGACGTTGCCTCAGGTGCAGTGTCCTTTCGATACCGCGATGGCACTCAGAAAAACGGTGTGCCAGTTGCCGATGCTGTCGAGGAGATCCTCAATGCGATCTCCGAACGCGTGCAGGTCTAGAAAATGTCCGATGCATGGGAGCGGCTTTACACGCCACACCGGTTGCCATACCTTCGTGGCCAAACGGGAGCCGGCGAGGGTTGCCCATTTTGTGAGGCGCCACATGACCCGAATTCAGAGTTGAATTTGGTGTGCACTCGAGGGGAGCATGCCTATGTGATTCTGAATCTCTATCCGTATAACTCAGGACACTTACTGGTCTGTCCCTACCGCCATGTAGCCGATTACACAGAATTAACGCCCTCAGAAGTTACTGACATTGCCAGGCTCACCCAAGAGGCGATGCACACATTGAGGTTGATCTCGAACGCACAAGGGTTCAACATCGGCATGAATCAAGGGTCAATCTCCGGGGCGGGAATCGCAGCTCACCTGCATCAACATGTTGTGCCACGTTGGGGAGGAGATACCAACTTCATGCCGATTATTGGTGGAACCAAGGTTTTACCGCAGTTGCTCTCCGATACTCGTCAGCTTCTCGAAGAGAACTGGCAAAGAAACTAATTCAATTCCCTGCTGGTGTTCAAAGCAATGCCGGTTGCCGAAATAGTCGCACCGGAAGTTCCTTCGGGGGAAATCGACATGGGGATCACCCGTCCTCCGGGAAAAGCTTCAATATCGCCGTGAGTTGCGAACGTAATATTAAAAACTGTATTTGTGTGGTCGACCATTAGATATTCCCCAGATGAGAAGGATCCTTGCCACACACGAACAAGATCACCGGAGAGAACAGTGCCAATAGCCTCTGAGGAGGCACAGTCTGTAAAAGGTGACCACGTGTTAACTCCGCCTACACCAACATCTGATGAAAGATTCGCGAGTTCAGCGAGCCCAACTATTTGCGACAACGGTAAAACCGGAATCAATTCGCATCTAATTGTCGCCGCCACCAACTCGGTGTAAAGAGTTTCGGCATCGACACTGTCACCATTGATTGCATCTTGAGCAAAAGTTTCATCAGTTGTGCTCACAGCTAATGCGTTAATTAGCTCGTCGAATCGAGCTTCAATCAGCTGATAATGCTCGAGGTCAAGGTCGTGTTCTTCGATGTCCCCGTCAGTGTTCACCCACTGAATTGACTCCGTGAGCATGTTAAGAATTCCCTGAACGTTTTCCAAATCGTTGAGAACGGGCAGTGAGGTCGGTACAACTGCCCGGTCGGCCCCAAAAACTCGTTGACAAACGGCGAGTGATTCATCAAAACTCGCGCGCTCGTGGTCCAACCCGGTAATTGCGATGATCATGGGGTGGTTGTTCAAAGCTTCGCTTGCGAGATTGATTGTGGAGGCATCTATTCCTTGGGAACTGTCCACAACAAGGAGTAGGCAATTTGCACCCCACGCAATAAATGACCCAATCTCAGGCGGGCTAAAATCCGCGGATTGAACGGGTAGGTAAACGTGCGAAGTCACGCGAGAGAATTCACTCTCCGAGCGAAGATCCAGTAATGAAATGCGGGTTGGGTTGAAGGCCTGCAGCAGGCTGGATACTTCCTTGGCAGTGTCAAGGCGCGGGGACAGGATCGCGACGGATGCCTGTACCTGCATGAACGGACGGTAGCATCAGACCCATCACACGTGTTGTGGCTAGTTCTCTGGTGAGATGAGGAATC
>CAITYI010000028.1 GCA_903896585.1 uncultured bacterium | reverse complement strand
TTGCAGTACTTGTTGTGGTCGGTGCTGCTGCAGGCTGGACGGTCCTGTTCCCTTTGCTAGACGGACTGGATAGCGTCTTGTTTTTCGCGTTGATTCTTGGGTTGGTAGGTGTGGCCTGGGTTACGATCCGGGCCTTCCGAAAAGGTCACACTGGACTTGGTGTTGTACTCGCGGTTGTTTACGCGCTCGCTGAAGGCGCCGTCATCGGTTTCATCTCCCGCCTTTACAACGACATATTTGCTGACGGGATCGTGGGGCAAGCTGTGCTCGCGACCGCGGTCACCGTCGCTGTCGTGGTCGGATATTCAGCATCTCCGTGGGGGAAACGAACCGGACGGGCGACCAAAGTATTTGCAATCGCAATCATCTCCTACCTTATTTTTTCGCTCATCTCCATCGGTCTTGGCATGTTCCTTGGGGTCGGCGGGGGATGGGGTATTTGGGGAATGGGTGTGGTGGGAATCATTGCTTGCCTTGTTGGCGTCGTATTTGCGTCCTGGAGCATTAACGTTGACATCGTTACGCTCACCGACATCGTCGAGAGCGGGCAACCAATGCCGAAAGGAACCGACTGGCTCCTCGCATTCGGTATCGCCGTCAGCATCCTGTGGCTATATCTGGAAATTCTTCGCCTCCTTGGCCGCTCCAAAAGATAAAGCCCCACACTTTAGGTAAAACATCAACAACTCTCTCAAGGGTTTGACGTAACCCACCGGTAGCCCGGTTACCGCCAGAAACGTGCATCCACTCGTCATGGGCGTACGCGGCTCGCCATCTTCATCCGGTTCGATTGACGGTGCACGAGTGGGAAGCAGCGAGCGGTACGTCTACTGCTGTTCAGTGCTGGGAGGCACAAATGGACAGAAGACATCTCTGCGCGGCAGTTCCAGATCGAGTAGGTACTTCTCAGCAGCACCGAATACACACAGGGACGGCGCCGCGATCACTCCGTGTGTTGTGCTGTTGTAGGTCACGGTGCGTGATTTTGCAAAGGTGTTTGCCAGGCTACGCCCCCACACCCACGGGGTCGCTGCGTCACCGATACTGAGTAGAAAGAGCGGTGGGTTCGCCAACGTGAGCGAGGCATTGCCACTGGGAACGGGCGGCGAATACCCGGAGGGCAGCCCGAAGCACATCGCTGCTCGCAAGACTGCTTGACCATATGAGGTTCCGTAGCTCTGTTCAGCCTGCCTCGACATCTGTGCCAGGTCCGCCGGGGTGGGGCGATCCCCCATATCCGCGCATGTCACGAATTTAACGATGAACGCGTCGCTGTCGGGGTCCGCAACGACGTTGTCTTTGTCGGGCTCAGGGATCAAGTCGTCCGGGTCAAGGTCAAGATCGGGTAGTTCGCGTTTCTCAGAGAGTCGACCGGTACGCATTGTCGCTTGAACCGCGCCTGCGCCCGCTGCCACTACGTAGTCGAACAGCTCGTCGATCACGGCTTTCAGTTGCGGGTACTTCGACTGATCCCGAGCAGAGTCGTTCAAGTAGTTTGTAAACCACCAGCGATCGACCGCGACCTCATCGACGTTGATCACGGAGTCGTCAAGGTACGTCTCGATCAATCCGACCTTGTAGGCCTGCCTCTTGCCCACAAGTGAGGCGTAGACCTGCAAGGCCGCGTCGTAGCTGGCAGGGGACTCCGAGCCAAAGCGGGCAATGCTCTCGTTGGCCATGATGGAGGAATCCTCGATCAGGGCCCGAACCTTCCCGGGAAAGGTGCGTGCGTAGGCGTTGCCGATCCGAGTGCCATAGCTGATTCCCCAAAAGTTCCAGCGCGGGTAGCCCAGAGCAGATCGCATGGCATCCATGTCACGCACCACTTGCCAGGTTCCTAAATAAGGAGCTCCTTGCGGATTTGCTGCGAAACAAGCCGCGGTAGCCGCCCCCTCAACGGCGGCAACCTGCTCCCAGTAGGCATCCCAGTCGACCGGGCCCGTGGCCGGTGGGGCCTCGTTGACGAGCTTGCAATCGGAGAGGAACGGCTCACTCTGCCCCACGCCCCGCGGATTCCACGTGACCACTTCGAAACGATCGCGCAATTCTGAGGAGAGCAACGAGTAGAAAGTCCCGTGCATTGGAATCGCCGCACCACCGGGTCCGCCGGGATTCCACGTGAGCCCGAGACGCCCATCGGAGCCCTCAGGTGTGGTGATCCTCATGGCGATCCGGATCGTGCGGCCGTCATTCGGTGTCTGCCAGTCGAGCGGGACGGTGAGACTCGCACACCTTGTTCGTGGGGGCAGTTCCTCATCCGCCGGGCAGGTGACGTACGCCAATTTCGGGGTAAAGGCCGCAGCCGTGCTGGAGCTTGGTGCGGCGCTGGCCGGTAATAATCCCAGTAGCAAGGCCGTCACTGCCGAGGTGACGAACGCGGACATGATCAGGGTGCGCTGAGGGGTCACCGTTGAACCTAGCCTTTCACAGTGGCTGTAGGCGGCAGAACCTTAGGACACCCGCCGGACTCCGATGCTATTAGACGTGGGACAAATGGGCAACCCTGGTGACGACAGGCACTCGTTAAAACGCCCTTCGTGGAAATGTGCACACAAACCACACCCGCAGATCAATATGAGAATATCCGCCTACCCAAAGTTACCGACCAGAAGCGCAGCAAGCGTGGGCTTGGTGAGGCGCCTGCGGCCTGACTTTGTCTACTACCAGTTTCAAAAGCTCATTGGGGAATCAGGTGTTCGCAGAATCGGGTTGCACGGCCTTAGGCATACCGCACCTCGCTTGCAAGCTAGCAATTAAGCAGGTATTCGAATTACTTTGCTCGTCTTAACTGACTGGTAAATCAATGCCCACGTGCAAATGAACCAACCCGCAACAAACCCCAACACGATCCAACCGATCAATGACCCACTCGCTCCCCCGACAAAGAACGAGTCGACCAACGCAAGTACCCACATGATCAAACACAGGATGCCCAAAACACCGATGGTGACCAGCCACCGTCCCCAACGAGCACCAATTGTTTGGAAGTTGACGCGCAGTGGTCGGCGGCGTCCGTCCACCACCGCCAGTAATAGGTATGGGGTGGCCGCGAGGACCGCGAAACCTGGCAGCACATAGAGCGAGAAACCAATGGTTAAGGCGGTGACGAGTGCGAGTGACCACAGCAACAGTGAAAGCCACCGCGCCCGCAGCGCCTCCCATACCCATCGATAGTCCACAGTTCCCTGCGCCGCTTGGAGCATCGCAGCGGTCACGGCTCCGAATGCAAATACTAAAACCACGAAAGACAACAGTGACGCGATGCCGAAGGCGACTGACAAATACGGCATGAGCCCCGGAATGAGCAATGCGGCTTGAACAAGCGCATTCACAACAACCACCGGAAGAAGGATGCGCCAGGCTCGCCACATGCGAACAAAGGCGGTCGCTAGAACGCTGAATCTGTACAGATTCTTCGGCGCAGAAACAGGCGCACTCATGATGCCTCCAACACTGCATCCTGGAGGACGGCTTGCGCACTTCCTTCGAAGATCACTTCATTGCCCACCGCGATGGTGAGTTCATATGGTGCTTCGGGGCCGGCTTCAGCGATGATTGCATCGCCGTCAACGGTCGTTCCTTTGCAGGTGAATCCCGACGAAACAGTTGTGCACTGCGGTGCAACCAATAAGTCAACATCCTTCTCGACTAAGACGTCGTAGGTCGCATTGCGCACGGTAGTGATTGCAGCGCCACCCACCGGCGCGAGTGCATCGATCTGTGAGCACGCAGCCAGCGCGAAGGCAGCGAAGGGAATGGTCAGTGCCATGACTCGGCGATTCATGCCACGCCCCCGTGGGCCAATGATTGTGCGCGAGCCTTCATCTGTTCGGACTCAACGGCTGCGTTGGTGATCGAAGACAACTCGAAGGGCGCAGGCAGTAAGAGTTCAACGTTTCGATCCAGAGGAGACCCGGCAAGACGCGCAGGGTCGCTGAGGAATGCATTGGCACTGAGTTCACGGCTTAGTGACGCAAGACCCGTCTGACTGAAATCTCCGGGGCTCCATGCCGGTGGAGCTGCGTGATCCAGTGCGGTCACAAAAATTGACATCGTTTTATCGCGATTATCGATGAATTCAACGAGTTGCTGCTGCTGGGGAAAGTCCACACACGATGCCGTGGTGATCTCCCAGAATCCGCCACCGCCATCGCGGATATGAGGGGTGATCGTGTTCACGTGCGTGTGACCGTTCAGCCACGCAACCATGACCGGATACCGCTGCAGCATGGCAATGAACTCCTCGACGTGCACCAGCCGCTGTCCACCCCACACCGGCGTTGCATCGTTCTCTAACGTCAACGAATTGTGATGGCTACACACAACCGCCAACCTGTTCTCAACTTGGCAGAGTGCCAACTCATTTTCCAACCACTCGAACTGGTCTTCAGGAACCGCGCCATCAGCACCTGCCACAAGGTTGCACGTGTCAAGACCAAATACGCGCAGGTATGCAGTCAAATCTGCTTTCCACCACGTCTCACCACTCGCCATATTGGCCTTCGACCACCCGTGACCCACCGGACCAGGCACGGCCGGTGAATCCAAGTGTGCCTGCATGAACTCGGAGCGCTCCAGCATGCGACGCTCCGGGTCCGGGGTTACCGCCTTCAAACCGGGAAGTAGACCCAGCCGCTGACGTATCGCATTTACTCCTGTCTGGGCGAGGCTGAGGTCGCTGACGTATCCCTGCAACCAATTGACCCCGAGGGCGTCACCCAACGCCGCCTTGCGATCACCGATCGCCCAGGCATACAACGCGGGGTCAGGTCGAAATGTCCCCATGAAAGTCGCGTCATGGTTGCCGTAAACCGTGTACCAAGGAACGGGCAAACCTTGGGAGGCCACCGGCGTCGAGATCGCAGCCTCAAGCATCCCTGGCACCGCGGGAAATCCACGTGCTCCGTACACATCACCCGAAGGATCATCCGGATGGTATGCATACGTCGCCTCACTCCACACTTGCGGACCCTCGTAACGATTCGCGGCACCGCTATTCGCGACAACACTTTGCCCATCAAGAATGTCGATGTACCAACGCGTCTCAAGTTGGGACAGGTTGTCCGCACTGTCCCCAGTACTCAGAGCGCTGGCCAAGGGTGCACCCGTCACCGAACTCACCTGGGCATCGACCACGCTGTCGACCACAGAGGAGAGCACGTGCACTGTCAGAGTGTCCTGGGGACGACAAGCATCCGTGAATAACTCAGGCACAATGCTCTGGATCGCATCCATCCGCGCCGGCGTCTGGGCATCGATTACGTGTATGTCTGAAAGGTGGGCTAGGTAGTACAAGGACCTTCGCGATTGACTGCGGGAGGCATCAGCAACACGACCTAATAAATCGAACCGCGGGATAAAGTCCTCGCCTGCACCAGACACCAAAGTTCGATAAACACCACGCATTGGCTGCTTAGACATCTTGATGGTCTGTAGCAATGTTGTTCGGGCATCAGTAGCCTTCACCGGCACAGCCGCAAGAGTCCGAGCCATCACCTCACGAGAGACTCCCCACGTCGCGGCCAGAGCAGCAGAGCCTGCAAGAAAACGCCGACGAGAGAGGGACACGGCCCAATGCTACGGCCAACAGACAACTTCAATGTCAATATGATCAACGTCGAAACTGGTGGAAATGCCACAGGCCACAAGTTCAAAATCTAAATAGCGATAAACCGCCCTCCGCCACTTCCTCGTCTCCGTGACACTGACGTAGCTACAAGCCGCCGAAGTTCCGCAGCTGATCGGACACTCCAGCCTGCAGCTGACGACCAGCACGTAGGGACATCTCACCCGCAAGACCGCTGAACTCGGACCTGCCGCGGTTGCATCGGAGCTCGCTTAGACATTGTGGCAACATTGCGGCACAAGGCCCCTCGAGGAACACATGGAGTCGCATCGGGTGCCCTGTTTCACGACTTAGATAACCCCTGTTTCACCTTTCGCACCCAGTGGCCCGAATAATGGAGCCCCCTCGAAGAGGTCGATCCGAACCGGCGGTGGCGGCGTAGACGGTGCTGACAACAACATACACGGAGTTCACGGAGTTGCCCCCGAGCCCGTTGGCCGTGGTCTTGTTGGTGTACTCCACAGCGGCTTGCGCCACAGGAGTTGGACCCAAGCCACCCAGTACGACAGCAAATGAAGTTACAGCGACCAGGACCTTGCGCACACGAATCTCCACGGGCTGGCACGAAAAACCTAAGGGTTCAGTCGGTTCTGCTTGATCGAAATGGCCTATCTTTGAACGGTGACCACAAGGCCTTCGGACATTCAGTTCGCAAAAGAAGCAGGCGAACGAATTGAGCAGGCTTTCGCACTGTGTGCATTCGCATCACAACTCGTAGGTAAGGCCAGCGAGGCATGATCTTCGATCCATCCCGAATCTTCCAGACGCTGGATCGGCATGGAGTTGACTACCTCACAATTGGGGCCTGGGCAGTCATTGCCCATGGCTACGTCCGAGCCACCGCAGACATTGATTTTGTGGCACGACTAGATGAGCAGAACATGAAACGCCTGGCTGCAGCCTTGTTTGAACTCAACGCTCGGCTTCGCGGAGTAGACGCAGACAAGTTGGTCATTGATCCGACAGATCCGCGTGCACTCATGGGAGGTGCATCATTCACCATGGATACCGATGCCGGACCCCTTGATTTCCACAACGACGTTCCCGGCGCCGCCGACTACGACGAGATGCGATCTCGTGGCCGTCAAGCGGATGCTGGTGGTGTAACCGTGTGGGTGGTTGGTTACGAAGATCTCATTCGCATGAAGGAAGCTTCCGGTCGAGAACAAGACTTACTCGATATCCATCAACTCCGTGACCGTCATTCTGCCCCGGGAGAGCCCGAATAGTTTCATGTGTCGATCTGTTTCATTATGGCGTGTACGTGTACTCGCCATCCGTCCCTACGGTGGGACCTGCTGTATATGAAAATCCATTACCGATGGTAGGGCCTGCCACGGCATACGCCCCGTCCCCGCTGAGGCAGCAAGGGAGGGGAGGGATGGGAGGGATGCTCGGTTTGGTCCGCGACTGCGCGGACGTCGTCGGATTCGATGTCGCCGCCCCACTGCCCTGCTTTCCGTGCGACAGCATGACCGCGTTCATCCCCTCCTCGTCCGGAGTGAGCAGGATCGTTCCGGTAGCACCAACCCCATGCACAACGCCCTTGGAATCCATGACCATCAGGACCCGCGTCGGATCACTCCAGCCATCGCCGGTTGCTTTGCCCGCCTTGCACTTGGCCGCATGGTCCGCGCAGTCACGCCACTGTTCCCACGCAACCCCAGCCGATCCCTTCACCTTGCGAACAATCAGCCGATGCTGCCAACTGACCGGCGAACCCTCCCGGAAGCCCGTCAACGAAGTAAGCCACCCACCCTTGAGATCCTGCATGGTCTGGATCGGTCCCGATGTTGGCGCGGACCCCGCGGACCCGGCACCACCGACCGTCAACGCCACCGCGAACACGCCTGCG
>CAITYI010000027.1 GCA_903896585.1 uncultured bacterium | reverse complement strand
GGGATTTTTTGGTAACTTTAACCCATCAAGCTTGACGGTTATGAACACCGCCATAGCGCATCGTGGCCCCGATGACAGTGACGTGTGGTGGGATGCCAATGACCGCATCGGGCTCGCCCACCGCCGTCTTGCCATAATTGATTTGACTGCGGCAGGTCGACAGCCTATGTGGGATAACACGCGACAGGTGGTGATTGTGTTCAACGGAGAAATTTACAATTACCGCGAACTGACCCGCGATTTGCGACGAAGCGGATATCAATTTAACAGTGCTTCAGACACGGAAGTTATCCTCAATCTTTACTTGCGCGACGGAGACCGTTGCTTGGATTTATTGAATGGGATTTTTGCCTTCGCCTTGTGGGATGTGAAAAAGAAGCGACTCTTGGTTGGGCGAGATGGGCCGGGCGTAAAGCCCTTGTATTACTTTAGCGGGCCTGCTGGTTTTGCTTTTGCGAGTGAACTAAAGGCATTGTGTTGCCTCCCGGAAATGGACCGAACGCTAGATTTCACAGCGTTGAGCCATTACCTGACTTATCTCTACTGTCCCTCACCGCGCACACCGCTACGGAATGTGCATAAATTGGAACCCGGCTGCGCTCTCGTCGTAGAGGAGGGACGTATTACCAAGTCCTGGCGGTTCTGGCGTTTGCCTGTGACCGCGCCCTTGCGAGGACGGAGTTTATCGGACCTACAAGAAGAGCTAGAAATGCGGCTTTCCCATGCGGTGAAGCGACAGATGATAGCCGATGTGCCGGTGGGAGCGTTCCTATCTGGCGGTCTGGATTCGAGTGCTCTTGCGGTCTTTGCCCGCCAATATGCGGCCGGACGTAGGCTGCATTGTTTCACTATTGGGTTTCGGGATACGCTGGCGGCAAGTGAGGGATTTCCGGATGATCTTCCCTATGCGCAAAAGGTGGCGGAGCACCTTGAGATGCCCTTGCACGTGATTTGGAGCGGCTCCGATATGTCCGACCAGTTCGAGCGAATGGTCTTTCAACTCGATGAACCTCAGCCAGACCCGGCAGCTCTGAATGTGTTGAAGATCGCCCAGTTGGCTCAATCCCACGGTGTCAAAGTTCTCTTGTCAGGAGCGGGAGGCGATGATTTGTTCAGCGGGTATCGTAGGCATCGGGCACTTGCGCTTGAGCGGTGGTGGTCTTGGTTGCCCCAACCGGTACGTGTTGCTATCCAGCGGACTTCAGAGCTCGCACCGCGACACGGTCCTGTGGGACGCCGTTTCGCTAAAGCTTTTCAGTTCGCCGGTGAGTCTTCCGAGCGTCGGATGGCGGGCTATTTCGCCTGGTTGGACCCGCGCATCGTTTCCGGTCTGTTTAATCCCGCGATCGAGGGTTTGTCTGATCCGTTCGAACCGTTATTGGGCGCGCTGCGCGAATTGCCCTCAGGCATCGAGCCCTTGGCCCAGATGCTAAACTTGGAGAAACGTTTCTTCATGGCTGACCATAACCTCAACTATACGGACAAAATGGCGATGGCGGCAGGCGTTGAGGTGAGAGTGCCGTTCCTTGATCCTGACTTAATGAGGTTTGCCGCGGGCTTGCCGACGGAGTTAAAGCAACGCGGTAGTGTAGGGAAGTGGCTCTTCAAGAAAACAATGGAAGTGCATCTTCCCCGCGAGATTATTTATCGGCCGAAGACAGGCTTTGGCGCCCCTCTACGGCATTGGATGCAACATGAATTGCGTGAGCACTTCGATCATGCACTTTCCTCCGAGACTATTCGGCGCCGAGGGATATTCGATCCGGCTGCAGTTTCACGTCTGGTAAAGATGGACCGAGAAGGGAGTGTGGATGCAGCTTATCCTCTTTTTGGTTTAGTCTGTATCGAGACGTGGTGTCGGCGTTTTTTGGATCAAGGCGTTGCGCCGGTTTAGCAGTTTGCATGAAACAGCTCCTTAACAATCTTCGCACGGGTGACCTCAGTTTGCTCAGGGTTCCCGCACCGATCTCTGAGCTAGGTCACTTGCTGATCAGTACAAAGGTCTCGCTCGTGTCCCAAGGCACTGAGAAGATGCTGGTGCAATTCGGCAAGGCTTCGCTGTTTCAAAAGGCGCGTTCCCAGCCTGAGAAGGTCAAGCAGGTGCTGGCCAAGATTCGGACTGAGGGGTTGCGTCCGACGCTTGAGGCGGTTTTCCGCAAACTTGATGAGCCAATGCCCCTCGGTTATTGCGCGGCCGGTGAAGTCATTGGCGTCGGGGCGGGTGTAGTGGGATTTGCGATTGGGGATCGGGTGGCGTGTAATGGTCCTCACGCGGAGGTGGTGTCCGTCCCGGTGAATCTGGTGGCCAAGGTGCCGGCGGGTGTTTCGGACGAGGTCGCGGCCTTTACGGTGATCGGGGCGATTGGGCTCCAAGGGATTCGCTTGGCGAAGCCGGAGTTGGGAGAGACGTTCGTGGTGATTGGTTTGGGGTTAATCGGGC
>CAITYI010000026.1 GCA_903896585.1 uncultured bacterium | reverse complement strand
GCATCAGCCTGACCGAGCAGCCTGACAATCTGCTCAGGCGACTTCCTTCTTCTCGTGGCCATAGTGATCATCTTCCTGCCAGGCGAACCTGGCCGTCAGACTCTCAACAACCCCGGACCGGTGAGAAGGGGTCAGACCAGATTGTTCTGCGCATGCAGTGAATTTCTTCAAAGTCAATCAGTTCAGTTGACTTAATTCTCTTGGTAGTGACTTGGGCTCTGTCGTTAGGCGCGTGTATCCAGCCTTATGACTTTCCATATCAAACTCTGCAAATTCTTCCACTATTAGCCCTCTCCATAAGTCGGCTAATTGACGTATCTGGACCATTTAAAGCAGTTTTCACTCTCCCTTTGGTAATTGCGTGTTTTTCTTTAATCTATTTGTTTTGGGGACAGGTTATTACTTCTTTCGACTGGCGAAACTCAGCGCGGCAGGAATCCAACCTCGTCACATTTCTAAGTGAGCTTCCAAGAATTGAAGAGAAGTCACTCTGGGTCCCGGACACAAATAATATTCTCTACTGGCGCCTTGAGAAAAAACCAATCATCCCTCTCGCTTCCCAGCCTTATCTAGTTTGGGAAAAGGGAGCCCAACGTGCTGATTTGGGTTACGAACTCTCAGAAAGTGAGGCCAGCCAGTACGTCTTTGATAATTTTCCTGACCTGATAGTTGCAAACTCTGATTATGCGGGTTCGTACAATCAAACCCCTGAAGCCGAAGAGGTGTGGGATACGAACATTAAAGAGAGGTATCGGCTTATTGCTTCGATTGATGGGCGTACAGTTTGGGAGTTGATTCCAGAAAAACGATAAACCGCAAATGATTTCTGGTAATTCGAGTAAACATCTAGCCAGAACGCATGGGTCTGATGCACGACTAGGTGACAACCGATCTGTGGTGCCGTGAGTTACTGCTATCAGGATGTTGCTATAACTAAGGCTTGACCAAAAGAGTCCCGCGATGAAGTCGTGGCGGTTGCGCAAAGCTGACGTTGAGTCTGACCAAAGGGCTGGTGTTGGCGTTGCTGACTGTTCTGAGAATCGTGAAATACACCGGCGTAATCAGCTCCTTGAGTAGAGGAACGAGGTCTTACACCGCGCAGCGGTGTATTTGTCCCAGGCGAAACTGCCGGGAAAAGGCTCTACCTGCTCATGAGTGAGCTAGCCGCTGATGAAATCGCTGTCACGGTGCCGTGTGGGGTGTTGATGCTTGCACACCAGCCCCTTTACCTGTGGTTGACTCGTCCGGTGACTCCCGAGGAACTGGACTGGGCGTACAAGAAAATGATTTGTACGATTCTCCCCTCGATGACCCCGAGTTCGGTTACCGGTTCTTGGTCAAACAAGCCCGTGACTCGGGTCAGTTGATGGAGGCAAAGTCCGTAAACCCTGGAGATGTATTGAAGGAGTAGAACTGGCTACTCGGGAATGGGTTTGGCGGGGCAACAATTCGCACCTGCACGCTGACCTGAGATACCAAATGCCATCGGCATCCTATGCCAACTACTACGATTTGCAAGACGCAAGGAGATCAAACGGCGGCCTCGTGAAACACTAGTAACAAAACCTATGACAATTCGCAGCACCAATCTAGGGAGAGAAGAGTTGGAGTCAGGCGATAGGCGTGCTTTAGAATCTCACAAAGGTATTGCAATCGTCATGCCGGCATATAACGCGGAATTCACCCTAGAAGCAACTCTGAAAGAACTGCCTAGGAATTTTGCAACACATGTAATTCTGATCGATGACTGTAGTTCGGACAACACGGTAGCGAAGGCTCGTGAACTTGGCATTACCGTGATTGAACACGCGAAGAATCGTGGCTACGGTGGAAATCAAAAGACTTGCTACACGGCGGCATTAGATACCGACGCTGATATCGTCATCATGCTACATCCAGATAATCAATACGACGCTCGAGTAGCTCCAGTAATGGCGAGTCTTATTCAATTAGGTATTTGTGATGTAGTCCTTGGAAATCGCATCCGAACAAGATCCGAAGCGCTCCATGGCGGTATGCCACTTTGGAAATACATCATCAATAGGTTTAGTACCTTCAGCGAAAATATGATGCTGGGTCAAAACCTTGGAGATTTCCATTCAGGATTCAGGGCTTACTCAAGGGAAGTGCTGGAACGAATCCCATTTAATGAAAACAGCGAGGACTTCACTTTCGACCAAGAATTCTTGATTCAGGCAATTTCATTTGGATTCAAAATTGGGGATATTCCTGTGCCTGTGCGCTACTTTGATGAAGCATCGTCGATCTCGTTTAAGCGCAGTGTTCGCTATGGAATGGGCGGAGTTTCGGCGTTCACCGCGATGAAATTTCATAAGCTAAAACTCAGAAGAGACAAACGTTTTACTTGAACGAATGCGCCTGAATAGATAGACAAGTGTTGGCATAGCGACACAAAGTGCCAAAGGCACAATTGGCTTAGTGTGGCGAACTTCAGTAGCGAACGGAATATGCACTAATACGAAAAGAATCACGAGAATGGCGATTGGTCCCACCGAAGGAATGGACGGAGGCCGTACCCAAAGTCTGCCCATCGAGTAAGCCATAAAGAGGGTTGCCCCTGTTAAAGACAGCAGGATCATTAGTAGGTGGAGCGCGACGTTTGCGCCTTTGACTGCTGACCAGTCTGGATAAAAGTACATCGGTTCAATTAGGCGAACCATGCGAATGAGTAAGAGCGAATAGGATCTTTCAGGTTGGTTAATAATGAAATCTAAGCCAGCGGAATAGTAGGAAGTAAACCCGCTAGGTAGCGGTGGCGGAAGAATGACATATTCACCGGCTTTCGTGTTGGCGTTGTTCCCCATCCAAAAAACTATTTCTGAGGAAGAGTTAAAGGGATTCCAACGCCCCAAAACAAAATGGTTTCTTATAGCCCAAACAAGGGGCAGGCTAAATGAGCACGCCGTAAATAGAAACGCCTGCGTTTTACTCCATTTCCAAGCTAGGTACATGAGCACCGGGATCACAATGATGGTCTTGCCCTGGCACATCATGCATAGCGCCATCGATAAACCGGCGATGGCAGGGAGCGTTCGCTGAAACTTATTTCGAATTACGGGGGGCGTGCCTCCGAGCCCCCACAATGCTGAAACCGAAGCCACCATGAAGAAGGAGATCAGAATCTCGTATCCGTTATCACGCGCTAACCAAAATACAGACGGACTCAATGCGATTGAAGCAAAGGTGACGAGACGAACCGTCTTGCCCATGTGACGAGTTAGGTACCAGCCCATGGGCGCCATGGCGATTGCGGCGAGAATCTGTAGGTACTGAGCTAAGACGAGACTGCCGCCAGTTACATGAGCGACGACTGCCAAGAAAGTGCCGTATCCCATTGGGAATTGGTAGCCCCAGAAGGCATCCGGGTTCAACCAATATCCCCAATCCTGTCCTAATTGGGCAAATTTGAAGTTACTAGTTGCATCTGGGCCATTAAACGCTGGATCTAGAACTATTAAGTGAATTGCGAGCGCTAGGACTAGGACGAATGAACAACCAAAGATTTCAGAATTTATAAAGTGGGGTTTTTGACCATTTGGTTCATTGACCTTCAGGGTTGACATGAGTTCCCCTATACCTGCTCAGATTAAGAAGTCATCATTGCATGAACTACTCTAGGTTTTATTCTTTAGTTTTTTACGAGGGGACCGGTTGGACTCCTCGAGTCTTCTTCATCTTAGTAGTTGGACTCGTATTCCGCTGGCGCTTGGCATTCCAAGTAATCTTAAAGACGTGAATTTTCGAACCGCCAAACCATTCCCGGGTAGCTAGTTCTCCTCCTTCAACACTTCGTCAGGGTTTGCGGACTTTGATACAAACGTTTTTAGAGCACCCCTTGACTGTCTCAGAGAGCTCGTTGCCAGAACTCTCTCCAACGAATCCTGTTGGCTCCTCTAGTCCTAGATCAGTTAGTCGGTTGTAACTTCTCAAGGATAAATACTGGATCCCATGATCGCCAAGATCAGGCATTCAAGGTAACCTTCGCGGAGCCACGCGGCCATCGCGATTGCTTGTAAGGGCAGTAACTGCTTGGTTAGAACTGGTTGAGCTGGCCCGACTGAAGAAATCAAGATGGGTATTAGTGTTCGTATTAGTATTCGTTGTCATCCTCATGGTGAGTCTCAATGACGGTCGATAGCCGATTGGCGCGGCCGTCGTCGGCGTCGCGATTCTCCTTATGTTCACTAATCATCACCTCCTCTCTACAATCCCCAAATACGCGCGAATCTCCTGAGCGCTGATGGTCATTTTCATTTGCGCTTTCGCGCCATTTAAATGCCTAGCGGGCCTGACCGGAAGAAAGGACATCGGGCCCACCTTCTTCGAACTGTGTAAGCAGCACCACTGGCTGGGGGCGGGAGCTGGAGGCACTGCCGCCTGCGGCGGGATCACATAGCAGTTTCGGCACGCTCACGATATGACTCTGGATGAATTGGCTCGAACCGTACTAGTCGGTTCGCTGCCGCTGGTTGCCGGACACATCCTAGAGTTACTCATCACTGTGCGCACCGCAATGTTTGGCCTTGCCGAGCCTTGAAAAGACTGAATCCATCCATCAGTAACTGGCTTCCTGGGTGTCCCGTGTGTAGCAACTGCAACGGGGTGCACGGCTAAGGATCTGAGGGCTAATCGGAGGTCCTTGAATCCTTAAGTGCACGAGTCGCGCAACACTCGAGTACGCAGAATTAACTCGTCTAAGTGGGCCCGCACGGGTGGATTCGATATAGGGAATTAGCCACCTTCCCCACAAAATACCTATGTGGGCGGTGTAAGCACTTGGTATCTCGTTAAGCGCACTGCTCTTAGCCACTTAAACAG
>CAITYI010000025.1 GCA_903896585.1 uncultured bacterium | reverse complement strand
TAGGCCGAGCGCCACAAGCCGCCGTGATTTGCGCCCACGACAAAGAGATCCATGGGATTGGCTAAGGGGGTGGACGGATTCGCCGTCGAGAGTGGGTTTCGCAAATCGTGCACCAGCATGGCCGCCATGAGTGCGGTGGATGTTGCCGGTTCAAAAACCTCGACGCCAAAGCGGCCAGCCCCGGCGTAGGCCGCAGCAAGTGCCCGGTTCTTCACCACCGATTGAGTCCTGGTAGCTGGTGCAAGATTGAGTGAAACCGGGAAGCCGTCATGGCGGGCAACTAAGGCTCTCCACCTTTGAATGCGTTTGGCCAAGAGGTAATTAGGTCCTTGCTGCACAACAAGGGAGTCACTCAAGCCAAGTTCGGTACCGTCATCAGCAAAATAGGTAGTTGGGTAATTTGGTTCGAATTGGCCAAAGACTCGGAGTGGTGATTGCAGGGCTCCGGCAAAACCTCGGTCCTTCCAGCGCGCACGCGAGGCGTTCACACATTCCATGGGGACCATGAAGACATCGGTGGGTGTTGCGAGGAACGCCAGAGTAATGTCCTGACGGGTCTTGGCTAACTGAGTGAAGATTGCATCCGCGCTCACACTGAGGAGCGCATGAACTGCACCATCGGCGTAGGTGTAATTGCCGAGCACGAATTGACCTTCAATCTGATTGATCCATTGGGCAACTTCGGCAGGCTGCTTTAAGAGATCAATGCCTGCGACACTGGCAACGGTGGAGTCGTCTTCTGAGTGAATATTGCCCCCGGTAGTGAACGGAGTTACGCCTACCTCGCCGGGGGAAATGGGAATACGCAAGGACCCCGGAGTTCCGCGGGTGATATCGATCAATCGCTGCCAGATCTCTGGGCGAGGGAGATCGAGTGCATGGATTTGCGCGCCCCAGCGAAGCAGGGATCGAGTAGGAGCCATTTCGGCGCCGGCGCCGAGGATCGCAATGTTCGTGTCTTTGAGATCTAGCCAGTCAGGGTTATCCATGACCAAATGCAATGCTTGGCCGAAGCTGGGCTCGGCAATACCGGTGCTTACCCACTTATCAATTTGCCGACGTAAGTCGAGACCAAAAATTCGACGCCCTTGATATGGAATTGAGAATTCTTCTTCACGAGATGCCCGACCCCGCACCGTGACGGATTCAATGGTCCCGTTTTCAGTGGGGGTTTCCATTTCTTGGCTGAGGGTGAGATCCTCACCGTTTCGGGTAAACGTAAATCGGCGATCGGTGGATTTGAGCCCTGCTCGGGAGATGGCGATTGCTGCTTGAGGGGTCTTCGCAGCACTGACGACAATCTCTCGCATGGGGGTGATGTAGCCCTTGCGCCAGTCTTTAGTTTGTTCAATGCGGTCCGAGAGTTGCGGATCTACTTCCCGAACCGAGTCGGCGAATATCGCCCGACCAGTGGCGGTGGTACTTCTTTTGCCATCACCACCGCGAGGAAAGGTCACTGCCATTGGCACATTATGGCGCAAGGGCACTTGGGGCAGTGCGAGTTATGACTGACTGATCTTTTCACTGATTTCGCGGATGGTGTCGAATGTGATTACGACATCTTCGGTGGTGGTTCGAAAATTAGTAAAACAAGGCCGGAGCCAAGTTTCGCCATCGATTTGAGCTGGTGAGATATAGACACGTCCATCGGAGATCACAGCTTGTTGAAGTGCGGCATTGTGATTACTCAAATCCTTTGCTGAAGCAGTGACCAGACTATTTGGAATGTGTCGCAAGGGAACTGTCGATAATTGCGGTTTGTGAAGCAGTACTTCAAAATCGGGGGCATCGGATGCCAGGGCGTAAAGCAGTCGCGCCTGCTCCAAGTTCTTCTCTAGTGCGAATCGGATTGCTTCAGCTCCGTGTACTTTGAAGGCGAGCCAGAGTTTCAATGCGCGCAGTGGCCGGGAGTATTCCAGGGTGGCATCGACCGCGTTGACATCGCCAAAGTCGTGGGGAATGTAAGCCTCGTTGTGAGAGAACGCCGCGGCCAGGGAAGCGGGATCCTTGACCAAAATCGCACTACAAGCCTTTGGAACAAACATCCATTTGTGTGCATCGATGCTCAAGGAATCAGCGCGATCTAACCCGGCAAAAAGATGACGGGATGTGGGGGCTCCTGCAGCTGGCAAGCCGTAGGCACCATCCACGTGCAGCCAGATTCCGGGGGCGGCATCCGCAAGGTCACCAATGGAATCAACCGCGCCCGTGAGCGTGGTGCCGGCGGTGGCAACAACCGCCATGGGGATGACACCTGCTGCGCGATCCGAGGCAATGGCAGAGGCCAAGTCACTGGGAATCATGCGCCGATGTTGGTCAATTGGTATGGCGCGCACGTGAGTTGAACCCAGTCCAAGAACTTCAGCGGCCCGCTTCACGGAATAGTGAGCTTCCGCGGAACAGTACAAAGCGAGGCGGTGCCCGCCAATTCCGGTGGCTCGACTTCGAGGGAGGGCCCGTTCACGGGCAGCGGCGAGTGCCGTGAGATTACTGATGGTTCCACCACTGGTGAAGAAGCCGAAGTCAGATGAGTATCCAAGGAATTGAGCCAGCCAACGAATTGCCTGGGTTTCAATGTCAGATGCTGCCCCAGCATAAATAGCTAGATTCGGGTCGTGAGAGTGAGCGAGGAGATCGCCGAGAGCACCGATTTCCAATCCGCTCGAGCCGATGTACGCCAAGTACCGTGGTCGAGCTTGGGTGAGTGAGGAATCCAGGGCCTCAGCAGCAAGATCAAGTGATTCAATGGGATCACTGGGAACTTCTGGCATTGGTTCAGTCAAAACAGCAAGTAACGCAGCACTGGGCTCGGGATGGTGATCGCGGGCATCGTCAAACTCCGCCCACGTGCGGCTCACAATTTCAGCAGCATGTTGCAAAACCTTGTCACGGTCAGCGCCGAGGGAGAGGGATGAATTGTGGGAACTCACGAGGATTGAGCCAAGCGCTCCATGAATTGCTTGCGATACGGCATCAACTCTTTGACAGTGTCAATCCCAATGACACCACAGAGCGTGCCATCAGAATCAAAGTATTCAACAATGCACGGTCCGCTGTAATCACCCGAAACGATTTTGTAATGGTCTGCGCCGCCGGGCAATCCGTATGACTGGACCTGGAAGTCAAATTGATCCGACCAGAATGCGGGTAGAGCAGCGAATGAATCAGGTGCAGGTTCTTGGTCATTCATAAGCGCAGCTAGCGTTGCGCCGGCACGCTTCCCGGTTTCAGTAGGCATATTCCAATGCTCAATTCGGCGAGGGGCTTCCGGGTACAAAACCCCCGGGTGCCGTGCGATATCACCGACGGCAACGACTGGGACATCCGTTCCGACAACTCTCATGGTGTGATCCACGAGCACACCGTTACTGAGATCAAGACCGTTACCGTCCAGCCACTCAACGTTGGTGACGGAACCGATTGCTTCTACAACGACGGTGGTTGGAATGACTTCGCCGTTGTCTAACGTCACACTCGTGATGTGGTCGGTGCCGTTAAATGATGAAACGGTGCGCCCTAGATGAAATACGACACCTTTAGATTCATGGCGCTGGCGCATGGAAGCTCCAAGATCTTTACCCATGGGCATGATCATGGGTTCTGGATCTAATGACACAACATGAACCTTGGCACCCAGCAGGGTTGCTGTTGCGGCAACTTCACAGCCGATGAACCCACTCCCAATGATGACAATATTTTCATTGGGGTGAATGGCTTCCTTGAGTGCATGGGCATCTTTAAGTGTTCTTAAGGTAAAGAGACCCTGTGTTGGCCCAGGTATCGGGAGCAATCGTGGTCGAATTCCAGTGGCGATCACCAGTCCATCAAAATTTATGACCTTGCCATCAGCAAGGGAGACTGTGCGGTGATCGAGATCGAGGGCTGTTGCCGGCTCACCTAAAACCCATTCGACATCCGCGACCGAATCGCGTTGGCGAAACTTGAGATCGTCATGTCCGAGCCCGGACTTAAGAGCATCTTTGGATAGGGGTGGGCGGTTGTACGGCTGAAGTTGTTCATCGCCCACGATTGTGATGGTTCCAGTGAATCCATTGGCGCGAAGTGACTCTGCGGCGCGAAGTCCCCCGAGTCCGGCGCCGACAATAACTACCCGCTTGTCATTCATGCTGTGATTATGTCACTGGGGAAAAACTCACTGGGGAAGGATCCAGTGTTCACCAAGAACGGCGAGCAATTAATTGGTCTTGGTCGCTGTACATGGTGACCGATCCAGTTGTCCAAAGAACAGGAACGGTTTTACCCAAGTAGGCAGTGGAGCTAGTCGAGCGTCCTTTGCCAACTCGCATCAGCCAGTTGCCGCCGGGGGCAATGCAGGTACCCGAAGGGAATCGATAGCGGGTATTACCTGTTTCTAACCGATATCCATCAAGGCATTGCGTTTCGGCACTAACGTTTTGTAGCCGAACCCATTGGGTAGCCGCTCTGGCCTTGCCTCGTTTCTTGCCCAGTGACAGATCGGCAATTGTGACTGAACCTTTGAGCGGGTCAATCTCACAATCATTGGTGCAGGGGTATTCCCGCCAGAATCGATAGTTGCCATACCTGTCTAATAAGTAGGAGCCATCGCCAACAAGATTGGGTTCCTTGCCTGGATCGGTGTAGATGCGCGACTTGAGATTTATATAGAGAGATCGTGGGTCGATTGCACCTGCGGGACGCACACCGGTGTGAACCTCCCGGAAGTCACCGGGGCTGATCACACTGCCGGCGGGAAAGACAAAGCGCCCTTGATTTCCAGAGTCGCGCAATGTCCATCCGGTCAGGTCAACGTCGGTGGCGCCGATGTTGCGAACCGTGACCCACTCGTCGGTGGGTGAACTTCCCACGGCACCGCGACTGATCCGGAGATCGAGATTCGCATCGGGTTGTTCTAATTCCCCGCACAGACTGGGATTCCACATTCCGACTCTGCGTTCCTGAGCCCCGGCAATCACGCTTCGGTAGAGCGCGCTCATGGCCGCCTCTTTTGCGACGGTGAACCACAGACCCCAACCTCGCTCGGCCATTGCCCACGCAATGTCTTGATCAAACTCACCTGTTTGCGGGTTTTGGGTCAAAACAACTCGTTGAGGTCGAGCAGCTTTCCCTTTGGAATTTGGGTCAGATGACAGAAGGCGAACGGTGGCACCCAATGGGAGGAGTTCGGAAAGAGCATCCATGGCTTGCCATCCGCCACACTGGCCTCCGGAAGACTTATTGTCTTTTTCCGGGGAGTTGATTCCGAGCAGGCGAATGCGCGATTCGACCTTGGTGACCTGGTCGGTCACGATCAAAGTGTCGCCGTCCACGATTCGGGTGACGTCTGCGGTTTCCCATGCTTGTACCCCATCCCAGGGGCCCGCATTCGCGGGTGAACTGGTGATGGCGCCCAGAGGCAACAGGCTGAAGGGGAGGAGAACTGCGCCAAGGACTACAAGTCGCACCCGCAATCTCGTCAACTTCATATGCTTTCAGACTCCTTGGAATGGGGAAGAGTTCCGGTAAATGAACCTCAGCATTGTCACATGTGACACATGCGCCACATTACTCTGGGCTCTGAATTCCGGTGTTTACCCGAGATTTCTCCGCGAGGAAAACGCCCAACAAAATGAGAGCCCCACCGGTCAGTTGAATCCAATTGAGCGACTCGCTCAGCAAAATCCACGCAATAACGGTGGCGAAGAGTGGCTCGGTGAGTCCCATGGTGGATACCTGTGACGCCCGCAGGTGGCGAAGTGATTCGACCGTCAGCCAGAAAGGAATCACCGTACCCAAAATGATCATGGACCCCACCATGGTCCACAAGGGAAATTCCCAACCCAGACTGCCCAACGGGTCAGTTACCCCAGCAAGTTGACTCCATGGGAAGAGCCACCATGGCTGCATAATTGCCCAGAACAACGCGGCAGCGCCAAAACCCCACATGGTGAGTGATACAGGGTCGCGGGCATTCTCTGACCGGACTTGCTTGTCCCCGAGAAGATAAAAAATCGCCAGGCTGACCGCGGCGCCGGCGGCAGCGAGTACACCGGTCGCATTGAGTGCGAAGCCCATCCAGACCTGAACCACGAGTGCTAACCCGGCGAGGGCCATGGCTAATGCCAGCCACACGGTCTTTCGAGTGGGTTCCTTCCACGCGAATCGCATCCAGAGGGCAACGAGAATTGGTGCGGTGAACTCAATGAGCAGCGCCACGCCGACCGGCAAATAGACCAAGGAAACAAAATATAGGTATTGCGTCATGGCAACACCTAAAATTCCATAAGCCAGCAAAACGGGAACTTCTTTTTTCTTCAGTTTTAATCTTGCAGGCCGGGTAACCGCAACGATGATTAACAAAATGAGAAATGCTGCGGTCACTCGTAGTTGCGAGAGCCGCTCCGGCTCGATTCCGGTG
>CAITYI010000024.1 GCA_903896585.1 uncultured bacterium | reverse complement strand
GTTTCGCTTTCCAATGACCACCGACGTCGACGCTCCAATAAGGATTCCACTCCGCCCAAGCTCGTGGCATAGGTCCAGATATTCGTAGATTTGCACACGAGATCCGCATCTCCCACCACCTCAATAGCTGCGATGGTTTCCCAGCCTGGGTAACGAACCCGGCTAACTCGCGAATCTGCTCTGATCGCTGGGGGTCACTTGCTATGACCGCACCCATCAACAGATCCGAATGTCCGCTCAAAATCTTTGTCACGCTGTGGAGAACCTTGTCTGCACCCATGGTCAATGGCCGCTGAGTAACCGGTGTGGCGAAGGTATTGTCCACCACGCTGATCACTTTGTGCGTTTGAGCAGCGGCTAGACATTTCTGAATATCTGCTTCATCGAGCATGGGATTTGTCGGCGATTCCAGCCACAAAAAATCTGCTTGTGGGAGTGCCGCCAAAATCGCCTGGGTATCCGGAGCGGGTATCAATATCAGGTTAATTGCGTCAAGTTCTAGCGAATAGTGCTTTCACATGCATAGTAACAACACCAAGTTTGGCGTCAAAAGTACCGAGCGAGTATGGAGTCCTTCTCGCGGAAAACCCTCGAGATAGTTTCTATGAGATTCATGAAAAGATGTTAAAGATTTCATACCTAAATAAGAAGATTGGAGTCATAGGTGTCAACTGTCCGATTCATCCCACAGCTATCGTCAGCCCGCAAGCAACATTAGGTGATAGAGTCTTAGCCGGAGAGTTCGCCATAGTTCGGGAAAATGTTTTGATTGAGGACGATGTCTATCTTGAAGCAGGGGTCACAATTGGAATCAACGGGATTCTGTACCGGCACGTTAACAACGCCCTAAAACTGATCCCTCATGGCGGCATCGTTCATATTGAACAAGGAGCCTCATTATTGGCCAATGCCTCAGTGGTAAGGGTATTTTCCTTGGTTCAAAAACTTTGATCGGTCGTGGGACGATTACTGGACAAAATTCTATAATTGGCCGCGATGCGCAGATATTTTCGCAAACGGTGGTTTCCAACAACTGTGTTGTGGCCCGAGAAGCAAGCGTTGGTCCCAATGTCTATCTCGGGACGGGGATGATCGTACGAGAATTCATCACAATGAGTTCTGGATCTCGGGCGCGAGAACGCAAGAGTGAACGGGAATAGGAGTACGATTTCCAATGGATGCTAAGGATACGTGTCTGTTCGAGATACCCTTTCGAGGAAACCGTGACTATCTCCAAGGCACCGATTTATTTTCAGAAGTTACTAAGTGGATCAGGCAAACATTAAGAGACCCTGAAGCCTATCTTTCACGCATTACTTTTAATCGGATGTGCCAGCACGCAGCCCTCGGTGTCCTAGGGGACTCTGACGAGAACTCTAGGGCCTTCGGCAGCTTTACATACGAGTCAAGTCAGAGTCCGAAGACGGGACATGGTTACCTTGTTGAGACCATACATCCTGTCAAGCACCGCGAGGTTTACTCGGAGGATCTCCTCCAATCTTCAGCTGAGCTAATATTCAGAGGAGTTGAATCCCGTCTCAAAGTCCCGGAGCAATACAACGCAATTCAGGCAATCGTTGGCTTGACGAAAATGCTCTGTTACCACAATTCCACCGGTTCTGGACGATGGCTATTCGCTCGTTTGGACCTTACAGGGGTATTGGGTCAACGGATTGAAATGGTTGAATTGAAACTCATACGTTTAATTGATGAGCGCTACGCAGTAGTGTCAGTCACCGCTGATGAAAAAGCAATCGGCAAAATTCGATTTATCAAAGATGTCGGCTAATGTTTGGAATACGAAGCATTGCAGGATTTGTACCTATTGAAGGTATCGACAATTACAAGCAAGGTTTTGAGTTTGGCAAGGATGCGGAGTTCATTGATGCTCGAATTGGAGCTACGTTTCTGCCTAAATTGCCTCGGTCAATGGAGACTTCGGATCTTGTTGTAGAGGCTGTCAGAGCGCTTCAATTAAAGTCACCTGAACTGAAGCTTACTGATCTCGATGCGCTATTCGTGGTGACACAAAATCCTGATGGATATGGCCTACCGCATTGTTCAGCGATAGCTCAGGAGAAGCTAGGCCTACCTTCATCAGTGGCCGCCATGGATATTTCCTTGGGATGCTCAGGTTATGTCTACGGCCTATATGCGTTGACCGGTTTCATGAAACAGACAAGATTGAGAAACGGTGTACTGGTGACTGCTGACCCGTACTCCAAGATACTAAACAAAGATGATTACTCAACATCTCTGCTTTTTGGGGATGCCGCAACTGCAACCTGGATAAGTGCCGATGCCCCATGGAGTTTGGGAGCTTCCTTATTCGGTACCGATGGAACCGGGGCTGATTCTTTGGCCAGGGTGGGTGACCATCTTGCAATGGACGGTCGACGTGTCATGTCATTCGCGAAGAGGACTGTACATGCGCAAATTGAGGGGGTTCTTGAAATGGAGCGTCTTAATAAAGAGCAGATCGACTTGTTCGTCCTGCATCAAGGTAGCGCGATCGTGGTGGACGCGATATCTAAACAGCTTGATGTTCCTAGAGAAAGGATACCTTTCGAAATGCTCCGCACCGGAAACACGGTTTCTTCCTCGATCCCACTTATTCTTCAAACAAAACTGGCAGACGAATCATTTCGACGTATTATTGTTTCGGGTTTTGGCGTTGGTTTTTCGGCGGCCACCGCCCTGATTCGCCGTAACTCGGACAGCCATTGAGTGGATTATCGAGTGGTATCGTGACGTTGGCTGGAAGTGCGACTTGGTAGCGAGGGAGAGTGATATGTTGTCACAAATAACAGAGGCACAGATCGTTGAGTGGCTTCAAGAGGCTGGCGTTGAAATCGAGATTTCAGTATCGGAATACACAACGCCATTCAATGATCTGGGGATTGATAGTTTGTTAATGTTTGAAATGTTGGAAGTTATTGAGGAACGAACAAGTCTTACTATTAGTAACGTTGAATTCAAACAGTTAATTACTATCGAAGCTATACAGACTTACCTGAATATGCGCCTATAGTGCAATTCATCGCAGCGCCGATCTAGAGACCTTAACCGCGGAACTTGTCGATATTGCAGACCCTGAGCATCGAAGATTAAAAGTTGCTGCTGAAATAGGCGCCAATCACGGCGGAACCGTTGTTAATGCACACGTAATGATTGATGCGCTCGCAGATCAGGGAGGTAAGTTTGTGAGGTTTCAGATATATTCAGCCGAAGAGCCTGCGGCTGACCTCGACCCACAACTAACATGGGCGACCCGGGGAATGAAAGTCGTTCAAGTTTTGCACTACGGCAAACCCCCTGCAGAGTTGCTCACGTCTTTTATGCAGCGTGATACCCGCGCGGAGTAGCGAACATTAGGCTTTATTTAAAGCCGAATCCAGATCAGTCCACAGGTCGTCGGGGTGTTCAAT
>CAITYI010000023.1 GCA_903896585.1 uncultured bacterium | reverse complement strand
TGTACACCGGCCGGCGTAATTGCCACCCGGTATTCGTGGTTCTTAATTTCCTTCGGTACGCCAACTTTCACGATCGCCCCACGCTTTCCGCTAGTATCTTTTGTTGTTTGTTTTATCAACATCCACCACGCACACTACTGCAGCCGAAGCCGCGACCTAGCCCAGAGGCAGGCGACCAATAGACCACAATTTCTCTCGAGCAACCCAAGGGCTATTGGGGTCTCGCAAAGTCTCCCAGTTGGCCGAGCTGGCTGCTTGTGCGGCCAAGATACCCACCACGGCCGTCGGGTTACCTAATGAGCCATCTAGGACTGCATCAACGGCAGAGCCTAGGTCAATCCAGACCCCTGGAAGATCCAGTTCCTCAGCCTCCCCAGTGTGTTGGCGGCCGCCGTGAACGGGTGTCACTCCTCTGGCCAGGTAAACCCGGATCGCCTCACTGGACCCGCCAGGTGAATTAAAAAAGTCCACCAACACATGCCACATTTGTGCTGCGAACCCCGTTTCTTCAGCTAATTCACGCTGTGCAGCAATCAGCGGTCTCTCATCTGGGTCGTCGAGTAGGCCCGCTGGGGTTTCGAAAAGATACGCCCCCAAGGGCTGCCGGTATTGGCGAATCAAATACACCTGATTGATTTCGTTAAGGACGACTATGGCCACTGCCCCCGGATGAACCACAACATCGCGTCGAACAGGGTGTCCACCAATAGTTGCCGTTTCCACAATAACGTTCCACTTACCACCTGAATGGACCAGCTCACTGTGCTCAACCTGCGCAGGCTCCCACTGGTCGGCAATCGGACCACTCCACATGTCACTCATTGAGAATCGCGTTGCTTCATGTGGATGCGCTGCTTCATGTGGATGCGCTGTTGCCTGAGTGCATTTCCTCTGTCAATTGACGATTTCGTGTCATGGCGGCTTTGACTAATCCGGAGAAAAGCGGATGTGCGTGGGTCGGGCGTGATCGCAGTTCTGGATGCGCCTGCGTTCCAATATAAAAGGGATGTTCAGTTTCCGGAAGTTCTACAAACTCCACTAGGCGACCGTCCGGAGATGTCCCAGAGAACACCAAACCTTTTTCTTCCAGTATCGGACGATACGAATTGGTCACTTCAAAACGGTGCCGGTGGCGTTCCTCGATGTACGGTTGACCATATATCGAGTATGCGAGGCTTCCCTCAGCCAACTTTGCCGGATACAGTCCTAACCGCATGGTCCCACCCATGTCCCGCTCTCCTGAAACTACATCTTGTTGATCTGCCATGGTGGAGACAACCGGATGCGCTGTTGATTCATCGAATTCAACCGAGTTTGCATCAGGCATACCCGCCTCGGATCTTGCGTATTCAATGACCATGCACTGCAATCCCAGACACAAACCTAAAGTGGGAATTTTATGGTGTCGCGCATACGTCAGCGCACCCAACTTGCCCTCGATTCCCCGCACCCCGAATCCACCAGGAACGCAAATCCCATCAAGATCTGAAAGATTCTTTGCGGCTCCTTTTTCAGTTGCACAATCATCACTGGAGACCCACCGGATATGGACGCGGCATTCATTATCAAATCCACCAGCGCGAAGGGCCTCAGTTACGGATAAATAGGCATCGGGTAAATCGATGTACTTGCCGACCAGACCAATTGTGACCTCGTGCTCAGGGTAATGAACGCGACGAAGCAACTCATCCCAGCGAGTCCAATCAACATCCCGGAAAGGTAAGTCGAGACGACGAACAACAAAAGCATCGAGGCCCTCAGTGTGTAATACCTTTGGAATATCATAAATACTTGGGGCATCAACGGCGGCAACCACTGCGTCGGCATCGACATCGCACATGAGTGAAATCTTTTGTTTGATGCTAGCGGGAACTGGTCGATCGGCTCGTAACACAATGGCATCAGGTTGGATACCTATGTTTCGCAGAGCTGCAACCGAGTGTTGAGTCGGTTTAGTCTTCAACTCCCCTGATGGGCCAATGTATGGCAACAGGGACACGTGCAGGAAAAACACGTTGTCGCGACCAACTTCATGGCGTATCTGACGCACGGCTTCGAGGAACGGCAAACTCTCAATATCGCCAACAGTGCCACCAACCTCTGTGATCACCACATCGATATTTGGCGCGGCCATGCGACGGATCCGAGACTTGATCTCATTCGTGATGTGCGGGATTACTTGAACAGTGTCTCCGAGGTACTCACCGCGTCTTTCTTTCGCGATTACTGTCGAGTAAACCTGTCCAGTTGTTACATTTGCGGAGCCATGCAAGTTTGTGTCGAGGAAACGTTCATAGTGACCAATGTCTAAATCTGTCTCAGTGCCGTCGTCGGTCACGAAGACTTCACCATGCTGGAATGGGTTCATGGTTCCCGGATCAACGTTTAAGTACGGATCAAGTTTTTGCATTGTTACGCGTAAACCACGCGCAATCAGAAGATTGCCGAGAGAGGATGCTGTCAGGCCTTTGCCGAGTGAGGAGGCCACGCCTCCAGTTACAAATATGTGTTTCGTCCGAGTTTTCTCCACGGGAGTTCAGACTATCAGTAATCCATTGGATCAGGGCAGGGCGCGCTGAAAATGTGGGTCAGCCGCGAGCCATTTCGAGTAATTCTTCTGCATGAGCCGCACCGCTGGCGGAATCTGGCAGGCCCGAAAGCATGCGAGTGATCTCTCGGGTTCGCTCTTCCCCTTTCACTTCCGTCACAGTGGTGGTGACCTGACCGGAGAGGGATGACTTGTCCACCACGAAATGAGTTTGCGCAAAGGCTGCAACTTGTGGAAGGTGTGTCACCACAATTACCTGAATTCGCTCACCCAGTTGCGCTAATCGCCGACCAACTTGCACTGCCACCTCGCCACCAATGCCAGCATCAACTTCATCGAAAATCATGGTCGGTACCGCGTGTTCCGAGGACAGAGCAACTTCAATCGCCAGCATCAGCCGGCTCAACTCGCCGCCTGAAACGGTTGTCCCCATGGGGCGAAATTGATCTCCGCCGTCAGCCGCAATCGTGAACTCAACGACGTCTGCACCTGATCGCGCCCACTTTGATGTATCGCTGTGAGATTTAACTTCGATTGAGATCCGCGCCCTGGGCATGGCGAGTTGTCTCAGCTCCTGTTCGATCTTTTGAGCAAGTTCAATAGCGGAATTTTGGCGAGAGGCGGAAAGTTGATCACCTAACTCAATTAGTTTCTTTTGCGCTGAAAGGATGTCGCTATCCAATTGGGCAATATCTTCATCAGAGATTCTCAGTTGCGGTAATTGTTCCTGAGCCGCTCGGTCCCACTCGTGGATATCGCTGATAGAGGGGCCATACTTCTTCATGAGCGCTTTGATCGACGCTAAGCGTTGCTCCATGGCCTCAAGACGAGCTGGATCCGCATTAAGTGCCCTCACATAGTCTGCTAGTTCAGCATCGATATCTATGACTTCCGAAACTACTGAGTTGAGACGTTCTACATAGGTGTTGATACTGGGGTCATGTTCGCTCGCTGAATCAACATCCTTCATGACAGCTGCCAATTGGCTGGTCACAGATAATTGATCGGTATCGCGCTCGGAGAGCGTTTCACGAGCTGACGCAATGAGATAGCGGATGGCCTCTGCGCTACGCAAGATATTGAGAGTAGCCTGCAGATGAGTGTCTTCATCAATTTCAGGCGCAACCTGGTTGATCTCCGCTAAGCCCAGTGACAGCATTTGAGCTTTTAGGGTATTTTCATCGCGGTGGGAGATCAAGGAATTCCTGGCCTTTACAAGTGAACGCCAATGCCTGCGAGCATCTTGATATTCGTGAACTTCGGCAATGCGTTGCGGGCCACCTGCTCTATCGAGCAATACCAATTGTTCCTGAGGGTCGCGCAAACGAATTTGGTCGGTTTGACCATGTACTGCAATGAGCGAGTTAGTGATATCAGCGATTGACCCAACAGGTACGTGCTTCCCTCCAAGAAATGCCTTACTTCTCCCCTGACTTGTTAACTCGCGTGAAATAATTAATCCATGAGGCGGTGACTCTCTTTCATCGAGAATGGCTCCTTTGTCAGCAAGGTCACCATGAAATTTAGTGATCCAATCAGTGCTGACGCCGAATGTGGACACCACTTCACAACTACTCGTGCCAGACATTACATATTGAGCGGACCCACGGGCACCCAATAAAAGTTGAACACTGTTCAGAACCATGGTTTTCCCTGCCCCCGTTTCACCTGTCAAAACATTTAAGCCAGGCCCAAAGGGAAGGCATGCGTTTGCAATGATTCCTAGGTTGGTGATCTCTAGTTCTTCAATCATGTCGTGACCAAATTATCTGGTGGCCAACTCACGCCGTAGTCCATCATTTTCCGCCACGCCAGCCGTCAATGGGTAGTTCAAATTTCGCCACCAGGCGATCCGTGAATGGTGCTATAACCAAACGAGCAAAACGAACGGGATTGTCGTGGGCCTTCACCTCTATCCGAGTATCGCCTGACAGGTTCAACATTCTTCGGCCATCAGCCCAAAGAACGGCAGGGGAATCGATAGCGAGATGCATACCGATGGTACTGGTAGGTGCAATGACCGAAGGTCGGGCGAAAAGCGCATGCGCACTAATAGGCACTAGCAACAACGCATTCACCTCAGGCCAGATTATTGGCCCACCCGCAGAAAAGGCATAAGCCGTGGATCCAGTTGGCGTGGCGCAAATTACGCCATCGCATCCCCAGCGGCTCAATGGTCGCGAATCTACATCGACAAGTACGCTGATCATCTTCTCGCGAGCTTGCTTTTCCAAACTAACTTCATTGAGCGCCCAGGTTTCCGCGACAGAGTTATCGGTTCCGGTCACGGTGATTTTGAGGGCCATCCGCTCCTCAACCGTCCATGACCCTTTGACAATAGATTCCAGAACTAGATTGATATCCTCATGCTCTGCCTCCGCGAGAAAACCAACATGGCCGAGATTCACTCCAAGTATCGGGGCTCCCGAGTGTCTACTCACCTCAGCGGCGCGCAACATGGTGCCGTCTCCGCCAATGACCAAAATCAAATCGTTCTTTTTGAGATCAATCCCTGCCTGTGTTCCCTCGAGGCCAACAGGTCCATTTTCAGAGGACTCAGGTTCCAGCGAAACGTCAATTGACGCACTCCGCAATCCCTGAGCAGCAAGTTCGGCGACAGAACGAGCATGATCTGATTGCGGATTCACCACCAGGTGCACCCGCGAAGGCACCTGATAGGCACCTGTGGACTCGGTCACTGTGGCCCCTCTTCTACGACTCGGAAGATCAACTGCTCCAATTGT